>JAYVSP010000290.1:0-9327 GCA_043775215.1 Planctomyces sp.
CCGTTGCGGCGGAGCCGCCTTCCTTTCCAGCGAGTTAAGTACACGATTCAGCGAAAACAAAGCGGCTCCGCCGCAAAGGAAAGCGGTGATGCATCACCGCACTCCAAATTGAAAATCAAAATAGTCACGGATGACGACATGACGACGACACCGCTCAAGACGGCTTCGCGAGTGCTGAGCTTTGCCACGCTGATGGTGGCCGGGTTTGCCGCGTGGGTCGCGGCCACACAAACGCTCGCGCCCCGCGAGTTCACTCAACAGTCAATATCCAACCTAGGTTCGGACTCCGTCCCGAACTTAGCAAAAGTTCGACAGGACGAACGATCGTCAGCGACGACAAATAATGCCGCCACGCTCACCGCGGTCGGGACGGAGTCCACATCGACTTCTGCTCGCTCAACGCGGGACAATCCTCGACCGAGTGATGTTGCCGCCGTCGAGCCGGTAAATCTTTCGAGCCGCGATCGTGACGGATTGGTAACTCGTAAAGATTCACCACCGCTCCCTCACGGTCGCGGCTCAAGACTTCACAACCGCGCGGTGTCTCCCATCCAGCCGGAAGTTGGACGCGCCCCGCTCACGGCGAAAGCAGACTACACTCAAACGGACCGGCTTGATGATTTTGATCCGCCAGCCGCAGACATTCGCGATCTTGCAGCCTCGTCGCGCTTCGAGTCACGACTGGCGACGATGCAACAGCAGATCGGTCAGCTCGCTCAAGTGCAGTCCAACCAGAAAGCGCAAGCCCATTCCGAACAACAGGCCGATGATCTTCAACAAGCCAAGGATCTGATCGATCAACTCCAAAAGGAGCGAGACGCCGGCAAGCTCGAAAAGCTGATGCAAGATGTGAAAGATCTGAAAGGCAAGTCACAACCGGCGTCCAACGGCAAGAAACGGACTGAAGACGATGACGCGGAACCAGGCCCGCCCGAGGAAGACGCACTCCCCACTGGCCCCAAGAGGCAGGGAATGTTGCGGGCCGAGCCGATGGAAGGAAAGTCTGAGCGGCTCTCGATTCAATTTCAAGACGCGGAAATCAGCGAAGCGCTTTCAATGTTGGGGCAACTGTCGGGAATGAACATTCTGGTCGGCCGTGGTGTTACGGGCAAAGTTCCCGCTGCCAACCTGCAAGATGTCACTGCCGAACAGGCTCTGGATGCGATCACTAAATCGTTGGGCTACGTGTTCGAAAAAGAAGGCAGCTTTGTCTTCGTGTCGACACCGGGAGACGCGCTGCTGCGCAAGCAAGCGGACCGCAAAGTCGTGACCAAAGTCTTTCGGCCAAAGTACATCAGCGTGAAAGATCTGCAAGCGCTGGTCACGCCGCTGTTGACGAAGCCAGGCGGGCTGATCGCCGTTACCAATCCGGCGGAATCGGGTCTCGAACAGTCACCGACCAAGGCGGGCGGCAATAGTTTGTCGCAAACCGATGCGTTGCTGGTCGTCGACTTTCCCGAAGTACTCGCTCGTGTGGATACCATCCTCACGGAGATCGATGTGCCGCCGGCACAGGTCTTGATTGAGGCAATGATTCTCAGCGTCAAACTGACTGAGGAAATGCGGCTCGGTGTGAACTTCGCCTTGCTCGGCGACAAGAGCAAACAGCTCGTGACTACCGGCAACGGAAACCAATTGAACGCAGCAGTCGGCCTGCCGGGCAAAGACTCGATCTTGCCCGCCACTGAAGCCTTTTTGGCGAACACGGCCGGCTTGAAATATGGCTTTCTGACCGGGGATGTCTCCGGATTCATTGAAGCATTGGAATCGCTCACCGACACCAGCGTGATCGCATCGCCCAGCGTGCGAGTGCTCAACAAGCAACGGGCAGAATTGATCATCGGCGAACGCTTGGGCTATACGACGACGACGTTCAATGGCACTCAGTCGATTCAGAGCATTAACTTCCTGGAGGTCGGCACCAAGTTATTGTTGCGGCCGTATGTCGCTCAGGACGGATTGGTCCGTATGGAAATCCACCCAGAGCGGTCCGACGGCACCATCGACAAAAAGAGCGGTCTGCCTTCCTCACGCACGACGGAAGTCACTTCCAACGTGATGGTCCGCGATGGCACGACGATCGTCATCGGCGGTCTGATCGAAGAGCAGGCGACTCAGGCAACCTCACGAGTGCCGCTTTTGGGAGCGTTGCCTGTCGTCGGCAATTTGTTCAAAACGAGAGACAACAGCTCGACTCGCACCGAGTTGATTGTGCTCCTCACGCCGCGAGTCATTCACGAATTCGGTGACGACTGCGAGGGCCAACAGCTTCAAGGGGACAACGAGCGGCGTCACGAAGAGTTCCGCAACAAACTGTCGAAAATCGGACGAACCGGCTTGGCGAACATCGAATACGAACATGCGGCTCGCAAATTCGAGGAGAGTGACTACACCAAAGCCCGCTTCCACATCGAGCAGTCATTGCGACAGAACCGCACCAATCCCGAAGCCCTGCGTCTGCGAGACCAGATCGACGTGGCAATCGCCGCGGAGCGTTCGAGTTGGCTCCACCGCTTCCGCCGCAAACCGCCGGACCAATTCCACCGAGTCCCCGCGACCGCGTCGTCAGCTCCTCCGCAAAACGCCGTGTTCGAGCAAGATTTCACGATCCCGATCCCGTCGTCCGAGCAACCTCCGCCGCCGACACTCGACACATTGCCCGTAAACCCGCTTGCGCCCGCCGTGACCCCGGACGCGGTTCTCGTTCCGCGTCCAGCCGCTGACAAATAAGACTGGTTCAACTGGGGTCAGGTATCGCAGAATTCAGAATTGGCGGATTTCGGCTTGTTGCGACACAACGCCTTTTCTCGCCAATTCTGAATTCTGCGGTGCCTGACCCAGCTCGTGTGTCTGTTGTTCGACGACCAGAAAGAAGAGCCAGAGGACAAGTCTTCGGCTACACGTTGACCGGCGCGAGTCGAAACAAGGAGGGTGTAAAATCGGATGGCCGTACCGAATGTCCGTGTCTATCGCTGTTAAACCACGACGCAGCCGCATTCTGCCACGGTGTCGCGTATTGCGGACGCAATTCGTTCCCCTTCGCCATGATTTCGTTTCCGTCTGGATCGGCCGCCAGGCAATAAGGGCTGGATGGTGTCTTCGTCTCGCACGCATGATGCAGGCCGAGTGTGTGGCCGATCTCATGCACCACAGTGCTGAATGGTTTAGTAAACCCAGTCACCGAAGGCGCGTCGGTCAGGAGATCTTTGTCGTCATACCGGGTGGAGTTGGATCGAAATGCGACTCCATTGGTGACCCCCGCTTTGACGACTTTGATGCGGTGATGGGCCAAGCTCGGCGAAGCGAGTTGCACTCGCAAGACGCAATGGAGTTGAACCCGGCTTGTGCCACCAGTCGGATTGGGAACCTGAAGTTCGGCGAGCGATGCGGGTGTCGCCAGCCAGAATTTTTCACTCCAGCGACTTTGCACGACCTGAATGAACTTCCTGGTCCAGGCGCTCCATTCGTTATTCGACCACCAACGGGAAGTGAAGTTTGCGCCCGAATCGTCAGTCACTGTGCTCCCCCCGGCGACGGGAATAAGCGCGACACGAAGAGTCAAGATCATGGACGCATTCCAGTTGGCATTGATCCCCTTTGCATCGACATGATAGTCGTAGTTAATGCCACGGACCGGTGGGCGCGATTTCGCCGATTTCGGCGAGGGATGTTTGACCGCGAGCTGGAAGTAATCCCAGACAGCGCGGTCTGTCGGATTCCTGGCTTGGATCATAACGTTGGCCTCGCGACGGCCGACCAGTTCATACCAGGTGATGTTGTTGGTGGCACCTTCGACCGCAGTTCGCCGGTTAATCTCAGCCACTGAGGCGTCGTTAGGTCCGACATTCAGAGAGCTGCCGCCCCAAATTCCAAAGCGAAAAGCTTGACCGACCTCCGTGCTCTGAATCGTTCTGCTAATACTTGGCGATCCCTCATCGAGAAACGGACCGCGCCATTTGACGAAATTGGCCATGATAATTCTCCCGGTCGCCGAACGACCCGCAAGGTTTGAGGCGAGTGGCTTCGCTGCCAACACGCTCGTATTCTCGGCGTCTTTTTCGCAGAGTTGCGTGAATGCTGGATCATTTCGTTTCCGGGGCAGTGCCCGCGAGGCCGTTCGTTCCCGCCGCCACTCTAGACGAAGCTCTCGTCGCGCCGCGGAATAACTCAAAGCCTGTAGCCGATCCCTTCCGGCCACGAGGGCCTGGGCTACATTGATGCTCCGAAGCGATGCGTGCTGCCTGTCAGACTTTGCCGGTTGCGAAGAGTTCTTCGATTCGGGTGACTTGCCGGGGGCGGAATTGTTTACCGCGGAACCCTAGTCCGCACAGAGTGAAAGGGAAATCTTGCGGAGGATGCCGGTCGTGCCGTTTGCGTAAAGCTTTCGGTCGCCGGTTGACGATCACAGCGACGTCTGAGACTCACACGCTCTTCGACCGTTTACAGAACGGCGGAGACAGGCAGGGACGCCGACTGTGATCCGACGGTTACGAATATCGCTTCAATCAATTGCCTTCTCTCGCGGCCGATCCGCGCTGAGTGTGTTGGTTGGCATTGCGCTTGCCCTTGCCGGCTGTTCTCACTCGTCGCCGAAACCTGGGCGTGCATTTGTTGCTCAGCAGTCGGAGTTGGAGGGACAAACCGTTTCGGTGCCGGGCAAGTCGAGTTGGACTGATACCGGCATTGATCTCATCGACGGCGAGCCGGTGTCGATCTCCGCGTCCGGTCGGGTCATTGTGCGGCAATCGGACAAGTGGGGACAGAAGTTCGAAGCCTCGGTTGGTCCAGAAGGATCGTTCATCGTTCACGACGGCATCCAGGATCAGCCGTTTCCTCTGCCGAGTGGCAATCACGGGCCGGCTCCTTGTTTCTGCTTGATGGGCCGGATCGGGAATGACGGCCAGCCATTCTTTGTCGGCAAGGGAAAAAGCTGGACGTCGCGCAGCAGTGGCCGATTGCAACTCGCGGTCAACGACTTCGATCCGCAAGACAGCGATGGTGAATTTCACGCACAGGTCATGAAGCCGAAGCTCGTACAGCCGATCGCGTATGAAGAAGTGATCTCACCGCGTGCGACGGAGGGGACTCCGATGCAAGGCTGCCAAGCGGTTGTGTTTTACATTGATGGCTTGCGGCCGGACGTCGTCCGCGAAATGGCCGCAATGGGACACATCCCAAACATCAAGAATTTGTTTCTCGACAATGGCGTCTGGATGGCCAATTGCTTCACTGGCTTTCCGTCGGACACGATCACCTCGAATGGCACGATGTGGACCGGGTGTTTCTCGGACCGGCACGGACTCAAAGGGCAAGTCCGGTTTAGTCGGCAGAGCTTGGCGTCGCAGTCGTACCTCGATCCGTTAGGTCCCAGCCGGAGCTCCCGCATGTTGGCGCCGCAGGGCGTTGACCGAGCCTTCATCGACGGGCAATCCGCCGTCCGCAAATGGATGATCAATCACAAAGCGGGGCACGACTGGAAGCACTCGCTGACCAGCGACATCGCTCCGATTTACGAGATTCTGCGCGGCGAAGGAAAAGACTGGGCGACTGGAGTTTTGCCTGTAATGACCGAAACGCCACCGCAGTTGTGGAGCCGCAGTCTCGCAAGGACAGTGCCATATCTGAAGGCTCAAGAGGCGTGGAAATACATTGACGACGCGAACGCCAACTATGCCGTGCGGCAACTGATTCCGCGCAACCAGCCGGTCATGATCGTTTGGCTGCCGGAGACCGATTCGGTCAGTCACAAGGAGTGCCGCGGGCAATTCGGAGCGACTCGCCGGACGATCGCCAAGGCCGATCAATTGATCGGCCAAATGGTCAATGAACTGCGTGCTCAAGATCGGATGCACACAACCTACTTTTGCCTGGTCAGCGATCACGGGCATCATGGTGGTCGCACGGGGCATCTCTCGCATTTCGATATCGCTCACGAACTGTTGCACCGGCCGCGCGAAGTCGACGCGAACAACCACTGGGTCGGCGGCGGACTTGGCGTGTCGGTGCGTCAGCATCGGGAGCATGCACAGCACAGCGGCGACGGTGCTCGGCAATTTGTGTTCGTCGACGGTGACTCTGACGGCGCCGCGCGACTGTACTTTCCAAAGGGACAGTACCGCAGCGGCGACTGGTCCGGCCCGAACCGCCCCGCCGACTTGCTAGCCTATCGGCTGGCCGAGCATCTGCCGCCTGTGAATCTGGTAGAAACGTTTGCTCGCGCGGAGTTCACCAATGCTGATGGTCAGCAACAAGAACGAGGCCGCGGTCAACCGGCGGTCCTGTTCGGCGAACGGGGACATGTTCAACCTGCGATCGACTTGGTGCTGATGAAGCTCGATGAGAAGTCGCTCCTCGTTTCCACTGCCGATCGTGGTTCCTCCGTGATCGAGCGGCAGCCCGCGGCCTATAACTCAACCCAGACGATTCGCTGGAAGTTGCGTTACTCAGTCGTCACCGACGTGCAGCCGGCCACCGACGGACGAGTCAACTTCAACGTGGTCGAGCATCCGCTGCGCGATCCGCTGGGCATCACGCAACTCGTCGATCATGACTACCTGAACGACTGGCACGACGAAAGAGAATGGCTCGAAACACAGGCCCTCAGCCAGTACCCGGACTCGGTCGTAACACTCAGCCGACACATGTTGTGGCAAGAAAACATCCAACCGCAGGAACAAGATGCGGCTCCCGACTTGGTGATCACAGCGCGGCCAGGTTGGTACTTCGGGAACGACGCCTCGCCGGGTACGATGCATGGCTATCCGCTGGCCGACTCAATGCGTGCGTGCTGGTTCGTGTCGGGTCCGAATATTCGCCGCGGAGCGCGCATCGACTCCCCCTGCCGACTGGCGGACCTTACGCCGACATTGCTCGACATGGTCGGCAGCGGTGTAAACATGGACCACTTTGACGGTCGTCCGTTGCGCTCGATGTATCACACGCCGCAGGTCACCACGATGGCTCCGGTGCTGTCGCGCGAGATCCTGCAAGCGTCATTCACCGACGAGCCAACACTGCCGCCGGAGGTCAAGCAACTCAACTCGAACGGAGACCTGACGCTGGCGTCCGGCCAAGTGATGAAGGCGGTTTATTGGGACGCGGTCGATCTGCAAGCGTGGCAGCCAGTCACCTATCAACCGGTGCCGGAATACCCGTTTCAACCGCTGACCATCAATCATCCGAGCAGTCCGTATGACCTCCACAACGTGGCCTACAACACGCTGCTGTTCACGGAACTGAGCCTGTTCCGAATCATGGACGACGTGATCTCGCCGTTGACGCGCGGCCGCCGCCCCTTCACCACCGCGAGCGACCGCATTGACCTGACCCTCCGTCATCACCGCAGCGAATGGGTCTCTGACAGCGCCAACGTCATCGACCTGACCAATGCCACGATTTGGGATTATCAGCTCACCTCGCAGACCAACCTGCGGCGAGTGGATGCCGCTGTCGACTACGTTCAACGCCGAGGCCAGACTCTTGAAGAACAACTGGCCGGTCTCGTGGGCCAATCCACCGTCCCCGGTTCGCGATTGCTAAATCGTTCCATCGACACGACGCAATCCGCCTTCTGGGGCCTGTATGGATTTGGCCAAAGGACCGTGATCCAGTTGCTCGACGAGACGCTGATTCAAAGCGTCGAGAACTCGACAGACCGAGTTATCAACGCCGTCAAACCGATGCCCGCCGAAGTCCGCGCGGCGCGATAGAGTGTCGTTGCCGTCGCCACCCGGCAGTGCGTCGGCTTCCGCCCTCCCAACAGGATGTCATTGCCGTCACCTCCGGGCAGCGTGCCCCTGCACGCTTCGCTATTGAGCCCGTCGTTGCTGCTTTCTCCATCAAGTACATAATTGCCGAGGCCACGCGGCAGAGAATCGCTGCTGTCTCCGCAGCAGAAGATCGTTGCTTAAGGGAGCGGCTGTTGCGATTTTACCGCCGGAGTCAGGCACCGCAGAATTCAGATTTTGCGGAGGAAAGCGTGATTCGCAAGTCAAATCGAATTCCGCCATTTCTGAATTCTGCGATTACTGAACCACTGATTAGTAAATATGTTTCTGCCGCTCGCTTAATAGCCGGTCAGCGGATTTGACTCGGTGCCGCCGTCGCCGCCGGTGAGCATGCCGTCTCCCGCGCTGCTCGATAGCAGATCATTCGTAATTGACGTCGTTGATCTTCAGAGACATGAATGTGTAACCCTCAAAATGGTTTTCTGTAAGTGACAGCGGTAGTCTAGCGTCAGAGCAAGATGTTAGGGCGGTAAGGTTTCAGTCGGCAGAAATCATTCGGAGTTGAAACATGAACGATCGTTGTCGAGGCGCACTGGTCGGTTTGGCCATTGGCGATGCGCTCGGAGCCGCCGTGGAATTTCGCAGTCCCGGCAGTTTTGCTCCCGTGACTTGTTATCGCAGCGGTGGTCCGCATGGCCTAAAGGCTGGCGAGTGGACTGACGACACCAGCATGGCCCTCGCTCTGGCCGACAGCATTGGAACTGCTGGCTGGGACATTCACGACCAGGCTCAGCGCTACGTTGATTGGTGGAAGTCCGGCAAGTATTCCGTGAATGGCCGCTGCTTCGACATTGGAATCACCACGAGGTCGGCGTTGGGCCGATTTCTGAAAACCAAAGATGCGTCCAGTTCCGGCGACTCGTCGGAATCGGCCAGCGGTAATGGTTCGATCATGAGGTTGGCCCCCGTGGCGATTCACTTCCGCCAGCTATTTCCCAACAAGATCGCCGAACTCTCCCAGGTCGCCGAGGAATCGAGCCTGACGACTCATGCCAGCGAACACTGCTTGTCGGCATGCCGTTACATGGCAGTCGTGCTGTGCGGTCTGATCCACGGCGAGGATCGTGACACCGTGCTTTCATCCAATTGGCAACCACTCGCTGAATTGAAAGCAGTCAAGCCACTTCATCCACTCGTGCTGGAGATTGCTGACGGCAGTTTCAAAAGAAAACAACCACCCGCCATTTGTGGTTCGGGATGGGTGATCCAGAGTCTTGAAGCAGCGTTGTGGGCATTCCATGACGCCACCAGCTTTGAGGAAGCCGTTTTGAAGGCCGTCAACCTCGGCGATGACGCCGACACCACGGGGGCTGTGTGCGGTCAGTTGGCCGGAGCCATGTGGGGCGAGACTGGAATCGGTCACGAGCTCAGATCAGGACTAGCTCGTTACGACATGCTGGAAAGCGCATTGGCTGCGGCATATTGACCGTTCCAAATGACGAATCCCATCAATTGAAAAGGTAGCTTGTCTTACCAGAAAGCGGAAAAGAAAGCGGAAAAGGTGTCAGGAACCCGCCCCAAACCGCATCCCCTTCTACAA
>JAYVSP010000291.1:0-7210 GCA_043775215.1 Planctomyces sp.
GGGAGTCTTTTTCAGGTCGGCGTCAACCCAACTTCGTAATTCGTGCCGCGAAATCGCCGACCTGAAAAAGACTCCCGACCCCGTGGGCCACACCGTGAGCCACCACTGCGCAACTTCAGAATGGGCGCGTCGGGTGAGTGTGGTCACGCGGTTCTTCATAGTCCGACCTCCTGCAACATGTGTTGAAGCACGACGTCGTAGTTGAAGTATTCGCGGGCCAGGTCGGCGGCGGCGCGGCTGTGGCCTTCGTAGTCCGAGTTGATGCTGTCGATGGCGGACAGGATGTCGTCCATCGTCGAAAAGCCGAACAGGCCGCGGCCGGTGGGCAGGACGTTGCTGAAGCCGGTCTCTTGTGTGATTACTGGCCGGCCGGCGGCCAGATATTGCGCACTCCGTTCGCTGAACCAACCGCTGCGCAGTCGCACGTTCTGATCCTTGGCGACCGTGAACTCACCGCGAGATCGAGCGATGTACCGTCGGTAGGCATCCAGGTCGGTGGAGAAATCCATCGCGTGACAAACTTGCCACCCATGTTTTTCCAGCAGACGGCGGTCCTCGTCCTCGAAACTGCTCAGGGCCAATTCAAACTTTTGCGGCGTCCGCTCGGGCAAGTCGAGGAACTTCAGGTACTCGTAATGTTTGCTCCAGGTGTAGACCTCGCCTTGATAATTGACCTGTCCCGGCTGACGCCAGTTGCCGATCGTGGTGAACATCAAGGCTGGACCTTCTCGATGCGGCTGCCAGAGATCTTGAACGACGACCGGACACGAAGTCTTAAATGGAAACTGCGCGGGCAGCGGGACTCGGCAGTCGGGCTGGCCGTAGTTCAAGCCCCACGTGAAAAAGCTGCTGTGCGGTTCCAGGAACGTGATGGCTTGGGGATCGTTATGTGACAGCTCGATTTCGAGTTCGACTGGGTCGGTTTCGAGATACAGCAGCCGGCCCGTGGCGCTGTGTTCGGGCCGCGGCACCGTGCCGCCGTGAAAATTGATCAGCAGGTCAGCCGATCGGTAAAGGTGCTGAAGCTGGCTTTCCGACAGACCGTAGCAGCGGCCGTCGTCGTGCAAGGCGTGGAAGGCCCACTTGTCGCCGAGATCGAACCGCCGCATGACTCGGTCGATGAACGCCGCCGCGAGCGCGGAACTGTCGTCGTCGTCGCGTTCCATGAGCATCGACGGCGTGCGCGCGTGAGCCTCGACGTAGTACACGTCGTAACCCAGCCGCTGAAAGCCGATCAGATACTGCATGGCTCCCCAGACAGCCCCGGCAACGGGGATCCGAGTCATCATGCCCAGCATCACTATTTTTTTCTTCGAGGCAGTGTTGATCATGGTGAGCTATGGGAGTGCTCCGGCTTGACGGAGCTTTGGGATTGTCGCAGAGCGACTTTCTTTCATTCGACTCGGATCATCCTGAAAAAAGGGCTTCGCCCAACGATTTCAAAGCTCCGTCAAGCCGGAGCACTCCACAGGGTCGCTCGCGACCGCTTACCGTGCCGCGTTTGCATGTCGTGGAGTTGGTGATACAGCCCCTCCTGGTCCAGCAGTTCGTCGTGCGTTCCGCGTTGCACAATCTCACCGCGGTCGAGAACCAGAATTAAATCGGCGTAGTGAACAGTCGAAAGCCGATGCGCGATCATCAAGCTGGTGCGTCCGACCATCAGCCGATCGAGGGCATCAAGGATCACAGACTCGGTTCGCGAGTCAATGGCAGAGGTCGGCTCGTCGAGAATTAGAATCGGGGCATCCTTGAGGAAGGCGCGCGCGACGCAGATTCTCTGCCGTTCGCCGCCGGAGAGCTTGGCGCCTCGTTCGCCCAATTCGGTCTGGTACTGTTTGGGAAGTTTCAAAATGAAGTCATGGGCATTGGCGGCTTGCGCGGCGGCGATGATCTCGTCGTCAGTGGCATCCAGGCGGCCGTAGCGGATGTTGTCGGCGATGCTTCCCGAAAACAGCAGCGGCTCCTGCAATACCAGACTGATCTGGTCCCGCAACGATTTCAGAGTCAGGGCACATGTATCGCGACCGTCCAGCAGAATGCGGCCGTCGGTCGGATCGTAGAACCGCGGAATCAGACTGATGAGCGTGGTCTTACCGGCCCCCGTGGGTCCGACGATCGCCACGCGCTGACCGGGCGCGACTGCGAACGAGACATTCTTCAGCGTGTCGGTCCGCTCGCGGTAATTGAAATTGACGTTCTCGAAAACCAATCCGCCGCGGGAATCGGTGATTTCGATGGCCTGAATCGTCTGTTTGACTTCAGGCTCTGTGTCGAGCAGATTGAAGGCGACCCGCAATTGGACCAGCTTCTGCTGAATCGAGCCGAGGGTATAGGTGATCGTCTCCAGCGGCTTGTACACGGCCGCGATGTAGGCCATCACCACCAGCAGGTCGCCGACGGACAGCTTTCCTTGAAGTACCTGATAGGCGCCATAACCCAGCACGGCGGCTGTTCCCAAGGCGGTTGTCATGTTGACCGCCAAGGAAAACAACGTTTGCCGGACGGTGACATCGACGCGGGCGGCAATGGCTCGCTGACCCTGATCGCGAAACCGCTGATGCTCGTGGCTCTCGCGGCCAAATGCGACGATTACGCGGAGCATCGACATCGCCTCATGCACGATCGACAGCGATTCCCCTTCCATGCCGCAGACATGCATTAGCCGGTCCTGAATCCGCGTCGCATAGTACCGGACGGACCAGATCAGCAGCGGCACGACCATCATCGACAGTAGTGCGAGCCAGGGGTCGAACAGAAAGACGATCCAGAACATCCCCACCAGCGTGATGAAGCTTTGCACCAACGTTGGCACGATCATGATCAGGCCGACGACGGCATCGCCCTGGTTGTTGATGGAGTAGATCAACATGCCCGAACGCCGGTTGTCGTGAAATGCCAGCGAAAGTCGCTGGGCGTGCTCAAACAAATCGCTGCGGAAATCGAGAATAATTCGCTGTTCCAGTTTGGTCTTCACATAGCTCTCGATGACGCTAAATCCGTTGTGAATGAGCGCCAGCATTAGACCGACGACGACAGCGAAGGTCAGCAAATGCCGATGCTCATCGTCGGCACCGATGATCGCCCGCAGCCATTCGGGAGCCGGCTGCTGCCCCAGTGCATTGTCGATGAGGATTTTGAGCGGCCAGGGCGTGAGCAAATCCGTCGCGCTGGCAAGAAACAACAACACAACCACGACGCTCGCCAGCCCCCAATAGGGCCGTAGGTATTTCAAGATGCGAGGAAAGTATTTCACGTCGGCGTCTCCGCACTCCATTTATTTTGTAGCCGGTGCTGCTGTTGCGGAGGTACGGTATTTGGCGGCAATTTCCAGTTTACGGATTGCGTTGGTCGCCGCCTCGCGAACTCGCGGATCCTGGTCCCGCAGCGCCAGTTGCAAAGAGGGCAGGGCGGTTTGAACCGCGGGGCCGACCAGTGGAATCGCGTAAGCCGCCGCCACACGCATCTCCGCGTCAGGATCTTTGAGCGACTCGGTCAAATTCGACACGGCCGACTCGGCAGCCGGCCCGATTTCCGCGAGTGCATACGCGGCTCCGATGCGGACGCTCACATCGGTATCTTTCAATGCCTGCACCAATTGCGGCACGGCCGGTTTTGCGTCGGCTCCATAGGATCCCAGGGTCGTCGCCGCCGTATAACGCATGCCAGGATCGCTGTCCTGCAACATCTTCGACAGACCGGAAACCGTGTAGGTCTCGTCCCGGCCACAGCCGCCGATCAGCAACAACGTTATCAGTCCCGCAAGAATGTTCTTCATGATGGCAATTCTCCGCAGCTTTCAGTTCTGACCAGATCATCAAAAGAGCAAAGCTCAATCCCCAGCTCAGTGATGACAGAACGAACCGCACCGTCGCACAGAGTCTGCACTTCCTCAAATCGTTCGTGGCAGTACATGGTCGGCAGGTTGTCGTCTAAACCGGGATGGCAGCAGAGTTCGGTCACGCCGAGTGGCAGCTCCGAAAGAATACGAATCAACGCCGCGGTGGTGATGGCCTGGGGATACGGCAAGCCCGTTCCCGCCTGGCCGTAAAACTCGCCGCAGTAACTGATCTGCGGACTGAAGTGCCGCAATGGAATCGAGTTTTGTTGGGCGATTTCAACCATGATGGATCGAACCGGTTCCTCGCGATGCACGTGCTGATGGGAATCCAGATGTGTGGGATTTCGTCCGATCAACGTGCGAAACAAATCCAATTGGTGCGTGACTTCGCGAGCCACTTCGGCCCGATTCCGCAGCGAAACCACTTCGTAAAGTGCCATCCAATTCCCATCGCGATATGTCCATTCGCCCAGATCAATGTGCAACCCAATTCCCAGCCGCGGCCATTCACGACTGAGCGTGACCGCATCGTCAGCCGCTTCCCAGCGGACCATCAAGCTGGCGCTGGTGACGATCCCCTGGCAATGAGCTTTGATGATGCCACGATTGACTCCGGAACTCATTCCAAAATCGTCCGCGTTGACGATCAGTGTCCTCGGATTGTGGATTTGTGATCGGCCAGTTTCGAGTGAAGTTGAAGTCACATAACCTCCTTCCGAACAAATCGAAGGCCGCTGCGAGCGAAGGGGTCGGGAGTCTTTTTCAGGTCGGCGGTGTTGCCGCATAACTATGAAGGCGAGTGATGCCGACCTGAAAAAAACTCCCGACCCCGTGGCCACCCAACTCAGAACGGATTGATCACCTGAGCGTCCTTGATATTGCCCAAGTATCGAAAGACCGTAGCATTGATCGAATACGAAATCGCCTTGACCGATCCGTCGGCGATTGCGGCATTAAAGACTCCTGAATGCGACGAGCCGAATTTTTCCTCGCCGTCACCGCTGGCTAAGTTGTGGTCGCCAGCGGGCGGTAAATCCGTACGGCGCATCGTGTCCTCGTCCCAGCCTGCGGTATAGCCCTCGTTGTCGTCTTCTTGCCAACTTCCCAGAAGACTTCGATTCAGACGTTTCTCAGCCACCAGCAGCGTTTGTGACGTGCCATCTCGCAAATCGGCCATGCGATTCGGTGTGTATCGCCGAACGGCGCCCGTTCCTTCCAAGTTGCTGCCGGCATAGTCGCACAGTGCATGCGTCGCGGGCAGGCCGCCGAGATAAATGGGATCAGAATAGATCAGAGTTTGCGGGGCGCGCCGCGAGGGACAAAAGAAAACCGGATTCGTCTGACCAATCGCGAACAACATGCGATCCAAATCCGTCGTCCCGGAACCACCACGCCACACCGTTTTGGCTTCCACGAATTGCAGAATTTGAAAGGCCCAACTCGCTCGCTGGTTTTCTCCCACCGCGGGCACACCCGATTGGTACGTCGGTGGCTCCCAATAGTCCCAGCCACCTGTCGGGAAGAATTTGTAGGCGTCGTGGTGAAGCTGGAACGACAGACCGATCTGTTTCAGGTTGTTCTTGCACTGCGACTGCCGCGCCGCCTCACGCGCGGCCTGCACCGCCGGAAGCAGCAGAGCGATCAAGATCGCGATGATGGCGATTACCACCAACAACTCGATGAGCGTGAAGCCGTTTCGGGGGCATGAGTCACTCAAGATTCTATTTTTTCGGCCGCCGTTTGTCGGCCGGCCAATCAACGAATGAGTACGCATTACGATCTCCATTTCCGTTAAACGTTCGTTGAAACCGACGTACCGCATTCGTCGAGGTTCGCGGACGCGGCACATTCGTGGTTCGCTGGAGAGCTTTGTTCATTTCCGGTCCCCTCTCCCCCGCATCGAGGGAGAGGGTGAGGGAGAGAGGGTATCGGATCACTCGATGGAACTTCTTGCCCACACGCGATCATCCCCAGGCTGTCCGCCACCGATTCCACAATCGCGACAATTTGCCGAGCGTGAAAGCTGCCGCGCCAGTAGACCACCAGCCCGACCGCCAGCAGGCCAACGGCGGCCGCGACATACGGCCACGCCGAGAAAATGCCCCCCAAGATTGCCGCAACTCCGCTGAACGCCCACAAAGTCTGCGTGTAGCCCGATGGCCGCACTTCTTGGCGCACGCGAATCAATCGCCGGTTCCCGCCGTGTTCTTCCTGAGCGGTGGTGATTCGGAACATCGTCCACGGCCGACACAGTATATTCACATCCCAGCTCTCCCAGCCGGTGTCGATGGACTTGCTCCAGCGTTGTTCGTGCAAGCGGGCGATGACCACGCCGAGCAAATGCGTCCGCTCCATGCCGTCCTCGCTCCAATACTCCGTCGAATAACTACCAACGAGCGGAAGTCGTCTCGGTGTTACCGGGGCCTGTTGTGAAACCGCAGGACGGTGATACGAGAACAACCGCGTCCGTTGCCGGTGCCAAGAACGAACCAGCGGTTGCGCATAACACAGACCCGTGACGACCAGTCGCGACAGCAGGCCGTCGAACTGCGGCGGCAGTTTCGCCTGAGCCGCCTGCAAGACCGCCACGAGCAACGACAGGAACCACAAACTCGCGGCGATCGCTGCTGCCGCGGGCCACAGAGGAATGGCCAAGCAACACAATGCGATGGCCAGATGCCATTCCAATGTGCTGGGCAGCATGGCCCAGTGAGCCGGACCCGGCTGGTAGATGCACTGAAAAAGTCCCGTACCGAATGTGCCACGATAGATCAGCGACTTATCCAAGTGCAGGCCCCGCAGAGAGGCTCCGTACATCACGCCGTTCCATTTGCCTTCGCCACGGTCGTTAAACCGATCGGGATGCTTGAAACGGAGCAGCGCTTCGGCTTCGCCATATCCGGCCTGTTGACGCAGATAGGCGCGCGGTGACTGCCGCCGGTGGTGCCACACAAACGCACCCGGAGCGAAGGTGATCCAGTGACCCGCATGTTGCAGCCGCCAGCAGATATCGACGTCGTCTCCCGCCTTTTTGTATTGATAATCGAACCCGTGAATTTCCAGCAGCGCCTCGCGTTTGAACGCCATGTTGCAGCCGGGAATGTGCTCCGCGACTTGATCATTTTCGAGCACATGCGTCGGCTGTCCCGGACTTGCGGCGACGCAATCTGCCAACCAACCGTCGTCGGGCGTCAAGTTCGGACCACCCACGGCGGACGCGCCACTGTGTTCAAGTTGCTGGACGAGTAGCGTCAGCCAATCGCGATCCACAAAACAATCAGAGTCCGTGTACGCGACGATCGAGCCGCTGGCCGCATGCAATCCCACATTGCGAGCGGCGCTGAGTCCTCGGTTCGGCTGCCGGATGGCGTG
>JAYVSP010000292.1:0-18596 GCA_043775215.1 Planctomyces sp.
GCTTCCTGACGGGCGCGGCTCCAAATCACCAAATTGTTTCTGCACGAGTTCTTGGCGAGCGAGGCGGCGTCAGCCCCCCTCGCCTGATTGCAGATCTCACCGGCAATTCCCGCAAACGAATTGCGACAGGATTCCTCTCCCTGCATCAGACGACTTCGGCTAGAGTCCCGCCCCCTTCGGCGACTTCGCGTTCGCCAGCCGGCATTGCCGGTCCCTCACATCTGCCAGTCAGTTCCTTTTCACTTTCTCACCTCAGCGAGTTTTCATCGTGTGGTCTCAAGCGGCCGCGCAGCGTGCGATCATTGTCGCAGGTTGCCTAGGCATGATTTATTTGCAATTAACGACGTCTCCCGCGACCGTTCAGTTCGCTCGCACGCTGGGAGCGAACGGTTTCCATGTCGGCATCCTCGGCGCGCTGCCGACGGCGATGTTGTTCATGCAGTTCGTGGCCGGTGTCGCGGTCAATCGCATTCGATACCGACGCTGGCTGTGGCTGACAGTCGGGATCACACATCGCCTGATCATGCTGCCAGCAGCTCTCGGGCCGTTACTGTGGCCAGATATGCCGCCGGGCTTTTGGGTCTGGACGCTGATCGGACTGACCGCGGCGAACTACGCGATGGCTGACTTCTGCCATCCGCTGTGGATGTCGTGGATGGGGGACTATCTACCGAAACAAGGGCTCAGCCGGTTTTGGGGCAAACGGCATTTATGGATGCACTGGACGGCGGCGGTCGTGTTGGGTTTGGCCGCTCTGTTTCTGGCGAGCCAGGCGGACGGCATCAAGCCGGCATTCGCGGTATTGAGCATCCTCGCGGCGGTATGCGGCGTGGCCGATCTGCTGTTCTTTTTGTGGGTGGATGAGCCGGCCGTCCGACCGGCTCCGAGCCCGCGATTGCGCGACATCTTGATCGCACCGTTTCAGCAGCGCGAGTTTCGCGCTTTCATCGGCTTCATGTGCTTCTGGCATTTTGCAGCGATGACTGGCGCTCCGTTCATCAGCTTGTTTCTGCTGGATTATGTGGGGATGGATCTGTTCCACGTCATGCTGTTGTGGGCCTGTTCCTGGACTGGCGGCGCATTGGCGGCCGGCCGCATGGGCCGGCTGGCGGACCGCTTTGGGCATCGGCCGCTGCTGGTGCTGTCGATCGCCTTCAAATCGACGCTGATGTTGGCGCTCGTGCTGGTGCCGACGAATCCTCAGCTCACGTTCTGGCTATTGATTCCCGTGTTCATGCTCGATGCATTGCTCAATGCCGGGATCGCGATCGCACAGCATGGATTCTTGCTGAGCTACTCGCCGTCGGAAAATCGAGCCATGTACATCGCGGCCGGAACAGCAGTCGCGGGCATGGTGGGCGGACTGACCTCGGTGGTGTCGGGAGCCGTTCTGCGATCGCTGGCCGGCTGGGATTTTTCCTTTCTGGCGGTCGGCGTGTCGCACTTTCACGTGCTCTTCGCGATCAGTGTTTTGCTGCGATTGATCGCGACAGTTCTGGTTCTGCGCGTCGAAGATCCGGAAGCGGCGGGCACTCGCGAAGTGGTTACGCACTTGTGGCAAGCAACTCAACGACGCTTTGTTCGCCTGACGCGTGGCACATGGCGAGTGGATGGTGTCTCGCGCGCTCGCGGTCTGTCGGTCGACCCAGTTCCACGGCGGCGCACGCGATCGCGCAAAGCATCTTGGCGCGAGATCGTTCAGGTGGATGATCCCAGCCAAGACAACCGCACGACGGCGTGAGTGGCTTCGGCTTTCATGCTTTCATTTTCCGCCCTTCATTTTTCGCCAGCCTCATTCGGATCGACGAACGCTGATTCACAAAAAGGTTGGCGGAAAATGAAGGGCGGAAAATAGACCGCGGGTTTTCAACGTGTTTGGAACGAACGCGGCTTGCCGTCCGGACCGATTTGCACCGTGTATCCGCTTCCGTCGGGAGCGACCGAGGCTTTGATGAACACACCTTGGCAAGCCGCCGTTTCCGCATCGTTGGCGATGAGTTCGACGGGCGTCTGCTCATCGGGTTTCAGCCGGATGTTGCGATGCAGTTGATAGACCGCTTGGAGTGATTTGATCCGCCGCAACGTCGTATTCGTGCCGAGATCGCAGCCTTTCGTCGGGCCGTTGCACATCACGCAGACGCGCGGATCAATGCCCAGCACCAAGACCGGATTATTGCTGACGCCAAGGCCATGATGCGTGACCATAAACAACTCGACCTGGCCGAGCGGATTGTTCGGAGTCATCAGCTTGGCTTCGATGTTCCAAGTCAGGTCGCCACAGCACAAAAACGAGAACTTGCCGAATTTCATCAACAGACTGACGCTGGCCGCATTGTCGCTGGGATCGTTGTCCTGCGGCTTGTGCTCGGCCGCGAACGGATTTGGTTCACCGGTGTTCGGAATGACTTCTCGACTGGCGGTGACGACTTTCAGCGACAGCGGCGTCTGTCCGGTCTTGAACGGCAAGTTGTCGCCCGCCTTCAGCGTCTTCGACTTGTTCTGCGAAGCGGCTCGGTAGTCGACGATACGGGCCTCGAAGTTTTTGTCCTCGGCCAGCGTTTCTGGAATGCCGCGATCCCAGAAGTTGAGAATCTTGATCTGTGACGCCAGCGCTGCGTGATTGCCATAATGGTCCAGATGCCAATGCGACACTGCAGCATGATCCAGGTGATCGAGCTTCGCGACATCGCGAATGACTTTCAGAATGCGGTCTCGATCACGGCCTCCGTTATCTGGATAGCCCGAATCGATCAGCAGTGACTCGTTGGCCGGAGTCACGATGAGCGTCGCGGCTCCGCCCTCAACGTCGATGAAGTAGATCTCCAACCGCCCGTCCCGCTGATCGGCCTGAGCGGCTTGAGCAAAGTAGATCATCGATAAAAAACAACACACCATGAATAAGCGCATGAAATAGCTCCTGGTTGGTCACGAACAAAGTAGTCTTTGATTGCAGTCGACGAACTTTGAAATCACCTTTGGTCCCCATAACGGGAAGTCATGTTATTGGAGAAGGGGAGGGCGGTAACATCGCTGCGGCCGATTCGGTTACATATGAACTTGCGGTCAGTGGCGGCGGCACTTCGGAAGGACTCGCCCTTGCGAGTTTCTCCTTCGAGAATTCACTCAGTTCCGTGTTGAAGATCTTGACCAATGCGTGCAGGCAACAGGCGACGATCGGGCCAATGAAGATGCCCCAGAGGCCCATCACCTGCATGCCGCCGAAAACACTGACGAACGCCAACAGCGGATGCAAGCTGGTGTCGTTTTGCAGCACGTAGGCTTTGATGATGTTGTCCATCGTCCCAATGACTGCGATGCCGACCACTGCCAAGAAAATGGCCGAACCCCACGAACCCTGATAAGCCAGCCAGGCGGCGAACGGACCCCACACCATCCACGTGCCGGCTACCGGAATCAGTGAGGCGAACGTCGCCACCACGAACAACAGAAAGAAACTGTGAAAGCCGACGAGGAACAACATGACCGCAGTCGCCGCTCCTTGAGCGATCGCGGACAGCATCGTCGCCGTGACCACCGCCTGCATGACGCTGGTGAATTCGTGAATCAACTGCCGCTGGTAATCGACCTGCATCGGGATGAGTTTTTCTGTCGCGGACAACAACGCTGAGCCGTCGTATAAGAAGTAGTACAATGCGATCAAAAACATCGTTAGACCAATCAGTCCACCGATGATCGCTCCCAAGACGCCCATCGTTTCGCTTGCCAGTCCCATACCGCCACTGGCCGCTACTCCCAGGCTCTTCATGGCCAGAACTCGCAAGTGCTTGCCCGCGTCTTGCGACATCTCGGCCAGATGTTGATCGATGCTTTCGAGCCGTTCCGTACGCTTGGCTTGGGCCAGCGCTCGTTCATTTTCGGTGGCGTCATCACCCGGAGGCCGTTCGACGGAGTCGAGCACTTTCTCCGCCAACTGGCGGACTTGCTGCTTAAACGCGTCTGCCGAGAGTCGCTGTGCCGGTAGCTTTCGCACAGCGGCTGCAAGCTTTTGTCGCGGAGCATCGTCAGCCGAATCCGTCGCAAAGTCCCTTAACTCCATGGCGGCCGAGAACACGCCGATGACCAGCGGAATGAACAGAGCCAGCAAGACCGTGCCGGTCGTTACCGCCGCGGCCACGCGATCTCGCTGCCGGAGCTTCTTCAAGAAGAAACAGTACAATGGCTGACACCAAACGGCCGTCACCGCCGCTAGAAACAACGGCAACAGAAAGGGAACCACGATCTGGTAAAAGGTGATTCCCAAAAAGATGATTAAAGTGGTTAAGATCGCCAGCGAAACGAGGCGTGCCATTGAGGTCATGGTGGGTCTTCCGTGGGGTAAGCTTCCAGCTTGTCCGACAACTGATTAGCTTTGACTGGTCGTTGATTTTGTGCTGAGCAAGCTGGAAGCTTGCACTACGGAGAACACGGAACATGGCCAGACGCTACATCATCTCGCTGACGGGAGCAAACCGGGTGGGCATCCTGGCCGCGGTGACCACGGCGCTCGACGAACTCTGCGGCAATTTGTGGGAAGCCAATATCTCGGTCATGCCGCCGTTCTGTTCGATCCTCCTGACGGCCGACTTTCCCGAAGGCCGCACGGCCGACATCGTCTCTGACCACATCCGCGATCTGTGCCGTCCGTATGCCGTTGAGGTCCGGCTGAGCGAACCGGACGGAGCTGGAACAGCCGCCGCACCCGTGGCTCCGGCCGGTCAGTACATGCTGTCGGTTCACGGTTCGGACAAGCCGGGCATGCTGCGATTGCTCGCGAACAAACTGTCCGAACTTAGAATCGACATCCACAATGTGTTTGCCGAACGTTGCGAGCAGGATGACACGTTCGCGATGGAGTTGGAATTGGCGGTCCCGGCGTCGCTCGACATCGCTCACGTCCGCGAGCAACTGGCGGCTCGATGCCGTGAGGTCGGCCTCAACGAGACGCTCGAACCGGCCGCCGAGTTCTTTTCCCGCCGCGGCCGAAACCTGCGCGATGCCGTGCGTGCAGCAACTCGGTGACAGAAGTGCCTGACCCCAGATCGCCGCACTCAATGATGGCTGTGTTCGTCCGTCGGAAACGCACCAGAGCGGACTTCGGCAACGTACTGTTGCACTGCGCGAGTTGCCTCGCTCCGCAACTCGGCGAAGCGTTTGACAAATTTGGGATAAGAGCCATCCGTGAGTCCCAGCATGTCGCAGTTGACGAGTACTTGCCCGTCGCAGTCGGGACCGGCTCCGATGCCGATCGTCGGGATGGTCAGTTCGGCAGTGATCTTGGCGGCGATCTGTCGCGGAATCAGTTCCAGCACAATCGCAAACGCTCCGGCGTCTTGAGCGGCTCGCGCATCGGTCAGAAGTTGTTGCTCGTCACGTTGAACTTTCATCCCGCCGAGCATACGCACCGACTGCGGCTTCAATCCGACATGAGCCATCACGGGAATATCGGCCTGAGCCAATGCAGTGATCGTGCGTGCTTGATTTTCGCCCCCTTCCAGCTTCACGGCGGACGCTCCCGTCTCTTTGAGAATGCGTCCGGCATTCTCGATCGCCTGAGCCGGGCTGACTTGGAATGAAAGAAACGGCAGATCGACGATGACCAGCGCTCGCTGGACCGCTCGCGTCACCAGTTTGGCGTGGTAAATCATTTCGTCGAGCGTTACCGGCAGAGTGGTTGAGTGCCCTTGCACAACCATACCCAGGCTGTCACCCACCAGGATCGCATCAACGCCCGCTTGATCGAACAGGCCCGCCCACAAAAAGTCGTAAGCGGTCAACACGGCCAGCTTGCGGCCATCGGACTTGGCTCGGAGGAAGTTCGGAACCGTCATGGGCGGGATCGGCTTAGTCATGTCTGCCAGTATGCGCCATCGTCGTGCAAGCTTCCAGCTTGCAAACTCGCGGCTTCGGTTCTCAACGAGTCGCTGCGGTGGAATGCGTTGCAAGTTGGAAGCTTTGCACGACGAAGTGCTGCAACACGCGCTGGCTCGGTGAGCAAAATGCAGCGGTGTGTTGCAGACTGCATCGCTCCATCTTGTGTGAGTTCCGAATTTCTAAAAAGTATCGACACGCAAAATCTGCCGCTCTCACAAGGACTTAAATCCATTTTGGCAAACTTTTCTCAATTGGCACAATTGCTGCCAATACCCTCGCTCGCCGTGGTGGCAGGCGTTGGCCCGCAACTGCAAACTCGGCGAACCCAAAACGCTGTGAGCGACTCGTCGTTGCTCCCAGCGTTTTTTGTTTTTAGGGTGTCCGCCTTGCGGCCTCATTGTGGAGCAGGTTTTCAACCTGCTCGAACTGGCTGGCAGGTTGAAAACCTGCCCCACGATTCCTGGCCGCCAAGGAGCGGCTATGTCCAAAGCACCGTCCCGCCCGACCGGCGTCCGGCATTTGATTGTCTTGCTGCTGACGCTGATGTCGGTGCTGCTGTACCTCGACCGCTTCTGCGTGTCGTTCGCTGTCGACTACATCAAAGAAGACCTCGCCCTGTCGCAGACACAGGTGAGTTGGTTTCTGAGCCTCTTCTTTTGGTCGTATGCCCTGTCGCAAGTGCCGGCAGGTTGGCTGGCCGATCGCTTCGGAGCACGGCTGATGCTGTCGATCTATGTCGTCGCGTGGTCGTTGTTCACGGCTCAGATGGGATTGGTCGCGGGCTTCGCGATGCTGCTGTTCGCTCGGCTGATGTGCGGCATCACTCAAGCCGGAGCCTATCCGACCGCCGGTGGTGTCATCAGCCGTTGGATACCGCTCTCCAAACGAGCAACTGCCAGCGCGTGGGTCGGTATCGGTGGGCGGATGGGCGGGGCGATGGCTCCCGTCCTCACGGCGTACTTGATGGTTGTCTTCGTGCCCGTCAACAAGCCTGTAGATTTCACTGCCAACGACATCCTCGACCCCGGAAGATTCTGTGCGCGGATTGTTCCGTTCTCTGACACGGTGATTCGATCGGTCGAGCCAGAGTCGTTCAACAAAGTTCTCAAGCTCATGACAAAGCCATCCTCCCCCACAGATCGATTCGGCACGCTTTTCCAAGAGACAACTGCTGTCGCCGACTGGTCAGAGATTGAATCGGTGGCCGAAGAATACCGATTGTGGCAGATCCACAAGCGAATTCATGACGAGAAAGCGCCTCTTCCCAAGACAACTCCACAGACGGTCACGTTGCTAGTCTTGGGATTGAATCGTCGGCTGAACGGCGAGGAGCAATCTCCGATCTATGACCCGGCGGAATTTCCCAAGATCAATTTGCCACGAGAAGCGGTCGATTACGCGCAGCGCACCAAGAACGGAGAACGCCTCAGTGACAACGAACTGCGGCGATTCAATCGACTGCTGATCGAGGCCGCGTTTCCTGGTGAAATTCGCAAACTGTACGGCCGCGGTTGGCGGCCGGTGATGATCGTTTACGGTTTGTCGGGTGTGATCGTCGCGCTGGCGATTTGGCTCGTGTTTCGGAATCGGCCGGAAGAGCATTCGGGAGTCAACGCGGACGAGCGAGCGGTCATCGAAGCCGGTCGGCTGGCGACTGCGGCCGACACTGCCAGCAAGGCGGGGCGTTTGCCGATCAAGCCGCTGCTGACCAATTTCAGTCTGTGGTGCAACTGCGCGAATCAGGTCGGGACGAACATCGGGTGGGTGTTCTTGGTGACGTGGCTCTCGCGGTACTTCATCGAGATGCACAACGTACCGATCCTCGAACGGGGCGTGATGGTGATGATGCCGAACTTGATCGGCCTCTGCGGTGGATTCTTGGGAGGCCGCTGGGTCGATTGGCTGTTGCCGCGCATCGGACTGAAGTGGAGCCGTAGTTTGCCTCCAATCATCACGCGATTCATTGCGGCGGGCGGCTATGGGATGTGTCTGTACTTCGCGAGTCAGCCTGTGGGATCGACGTTGAATTCACCGTGGGCGTTCACGGCGGCGTTTTGCTTGATCTACTTTTCCGTGGACCTCGGCCAGTCGGCATTCTGGGCGTATGCTCAAGATGCCGGCGGAAAGTATGTCGGCTCGGTACTCGGCTGGGGCAACATGTGGGGCAACCTCGGAGCCGCGTTCGGCCCGCTGCTGTACAACTATTTGCTAGGCGAAAATCCTTCCGCCGCCGAATGGAACAATCTCTTTTGGCTCGGACTGATCGCGTTTGTGTTCGCGGGAATCGCGACATTCGGCCTGGATGCCTCGAAGCCCGTGTTCGCCCGCGACGAGGTTTCCGCTCCGTAGTGCAAGCTTCTAGCTGGCAACTCCGATAGCACCTTCCAGTCCGACAGCACTATCGCTTAGTCCTCATACAAGCGAACTCGTGGGGCAGGTTTGTAACCTGCCCGTGAAATATCGCGGTTTCGTGTTTCACTCGAAATCAGAGTCCGTGTTTGACGGGCAGGTTAAAAACCTGCCCCACACCTGCGACCTCGCTTGTTTGAAGCTTAGTTGCAAGCTGGAAGCTTGCACTACGGGGTGACGGGCTTTTGCAAACGCCGAACGGTTTGGATAACGTGACTGCTCCGCGTTTTGCCCAATCCCGCTCAATGACTCAGAAGGAGACCTCCACCATGAACGAGACTTCCCCCAGCATCCTGTCGCGCCGCGACCTGTTGAAAACATCGGGGCAGATTGCCGCCGCGTCCGTGTTTGCCAGTGCGGCCTTGCCCGGCGCGTTCGCGGCAGAGAACAACACGATTCAGATCGCCTTGGTCGGCTGCGGCGGGCGCGGCACCGGCGCGGCGTCCAACGCGCTCTCGACTAAAAGTGGGCCGATTAAGTTGGTCGCGATGGCGGACGTGTTCAATGACAAACTCAATGCCAGCTTCAACAACATCAAGCAGCGGTTCAGCGAGACGGTCGATGTTCCCGACGACCGCAAGTTCATCGGCTTCGACGGCTACAAGCAGGCGATGGACGCGCTCAAGCCGGGCGACGTCGTGATCCTTGCCACGCCGCCGGTGTTTCGCTGGGTCCACTTCACTTACGCGATCTCGAAGGGCCTGAATGTCTTCATGGAGAAACCGACGACCGTCGACGGACCGACCAGCCGTAAGATGCTCGAACTGGCCGCCGAGTCGGTCAAGAAGAACCTGAAGGTCGGCGTCGGCTTGATGTGCCGTCACTGCAAGTCGCGCGGCGAACTCTTCCGCCGCATCAAGGAAGGTGAGTTGGGCGAACTCGTGCTGCTGCGAGCCTATCGCATCGCCGGCCCGACCGGTTCGGCCGTCGTCGCCCCGAAGCCGGCCAATATCAGCGATCTGCAATATCAGATTCGCAACTTCCATGGATTCTTGTGGCTCAGTGGCGGCGGCTTCAGCGACTTCTTAATCCACAACATCGACGAGTGCTGCTGGATGAAAGACGCATTCCCTGTCGAAGCGAAAGGACATGGCGGCCGGCATTTCCGCGGCGACGCCATCGATCAGAACTTCGACACGTACAACACGGAATACACCTTCGCCGACGGCACGAAGATGTACCTCGCCGGACGCACAATGGCCGGCTGCCACCAGGAGTTTGCCACCTTCGTCCACGGCACAAAGGGATCGGCTGTCGTCTCGCAGTCAGGACACCATCCCTCGAAAGCCCGTATCTACAAAGGGCACAAGTTCGTCAAGGAAGACCTCGTCTGGGAATGCCCGAAGCCCGAATTGGACCCGTACCAACTGGAGTGGGATGAACTGATCGAGGCGATTCGTACCGACAAGCCGTACAACGAAGCCGAACGCGGCACGAAGTCCAGCTTGGTCACGGCGATGGGCCGCATGGCGTGTCACACGGGGCAGATCGTGACGTATGAAGACATGCTCAACTGCGAGCACGAACTGGCACCGAACGCCGACAAACTGACGCTCGACGGCCCGTCCCCGTTGATGGCCGACGCCAGCGGCAAGTACCCAGTTCCGCAACCGGGCATCAACACGAAACGGGAGTTTTAATCCGGCGGATGGGACTGATGGGACGAATGCGACTGATGGGACGAAACTGGAAAACAGCCATAAGGTCCCATCAGTCGCATAAGTCCCATTTCGGGTTGACGGATGAACGACCATCCGAATAAGCACATTCGCGGCGCGGCGGCTCACGCACATATTTGGGGGACGCTATTCTGTTGGCAAAATGATCGAGACGGTTGCCGTCGAACGGTGTATTGCACCCCACGGCATCCTCAAGATCATGCGAAGGATATTCGGCGTGCGGTTGATCGTTGTCCGCACGAAGGCGAGTGATTGCTTCCGAGGAGACTTGCTATGTTCAAGTATGAATTCACGCTCATTCTGGCAAAGGCGGATGAGTTGACCGATGACTTGGCCGAAGCGTTGTTTGCTGCGGGTTGCGATGATGGCTCACCCGGATCTTGCAACGGCGTCGTTTCGATCGACTTTCATCGCGAGTCGGATTCCCTGGAGAACGCCATCCGGTCGGCGATCGCGCAGGTTAATCAGGTGGGCTGCGTGGTCGCTCGCGCGGAACTCGACGCCACCCCACTGAATGTGCCGGCTTAATAATTAGAGACCGCTCGCTGTCGGTGCGGCTAAGTTTTTCACGAGCAATCTCATGACGAAACCCTTTGATGCAACGCCAAAAGATTTGGTCGAGCAGAATCCCGCCGACTGGTTGCGGTTCGCGGGATTTCAACCGCATGGACCGGTTATCGTCATCGACTCCGACATCAGCACCGTAATCGGTGCGGCCGATAAGATCATTCGCGTGGATGAACCCCTTCCGTGGCTGGCCCATATCGAGTTCATGTCCGGCTACGAGAAGTGGATCGGTCTGCGTCTGAATCGGTACAGCGTGATGATCGAATACCGACACGGCCTTCCTGTTCACACGATTCTGATTCTTCTGCGACCCAGTGCCGATAGTTCCAAGATCGACGGCACTTTCCAGCGAAAGCTTCCGGACGGCACGGTCTACAGCGATTTTCGATTCCAGGTCATCCGTGTTTGGGAACTTTCGGTTCAAGCTCTGTTGAACGGCGGTTTGGCCACATTACCTCTTGCTCCGTTGGCCGTTGCCTCGGAAACTGAGCTTGTGGACGTTTTCGATCAGATGGAACAACGGCTACAAACGGTGACACCGGCGACGACCGCGAAGCAAATTCGAGTGGCGTCACTGGCCCTTCTGGGCCTCCGGTTTTCGGACAATGTTGTTCAGCAATTCATTCAGAGGATCAATGCCATGGACCTACGAGAGTCGTCATTCGCTCAAATTCTGTTAAGAGAAGGACGTCAGGAAGGTCTTCAGGAAGGTCTTCAGGAAGGTCGTGTTGAGCAGAGTCATGCGGACGTCTTGCGAATCGGAACCCGTCGTCTGGGGGCGCCTCCCGACAACCAGCGAATCGCGATTGAAGCGGTGACGGATTTGGACCGGCTCCAGACAATGATGGATCGAGCCATTGACGCAATCTGCTGGGAAGACGTCGTCGCGCCGTAGCTGAATTCGCCAGAATTCAGAGATTGGAAGCTAAACGGTCTGAAGTCTGGCGACTTCAGCGACGAACTTCACGGCTCAACCATTGCACTGTTATGCTGCAACGACGACTGGTGTTTCAAGCATTTGATGCGTCGTGGACCAGCCTGGCGGTGTTGGCGTTCGTGATCGCGGCTGCGGCGTTGGTTGTGCTTTTGTCGCGGTATGAGCGCAAGTTGGTGCCGGCTCATATTGGGTACGGTTTACTGGTGTTGCGGTTGTGCGTGATCGCGGTCTTGTGGCTGGCGTTGTTGCAGCCCGTGCTGACCTGGACGATCGACCGCGAGCAAACCGGCCGAGTTGTCGTGGCGCTGGATCTGTCCGAAAGCATGACGACGTTGGACAAGATCGCGACTCCAGCGGAGAAGCTGCGCACGGCGATCGGTTTGGGGATGATCGGCAACGATCAGAATCGAGATCGCGTGCAACGCTGGCTGGCCGACTTTGAGGCCGATCGCGAGCCAGCGTGGCTCGACGAAAATGAAGGCTCGAATGCCGAACAGAAAGCACAGTTGTCCAAGACGCGGAAGGAATTCGTCTACGGTGTGTTTCAAGAGTTGGAACGTCTGCCGCGCTCGGAGATCGCTCGGCGACTGATCGGCGAGAAACCACAGGGCTGGTTTCACGAACTACAACAGTCACACAACGTCGAACTGCGAGTGTTCGGTGGCAAGTCGGTTGCTAGCGAACTCGAAACGCTGGCCGATGCCGTGAAGAAGCCGCCGGAGAGCATCGGCGTGACCGTCACCAATTTGGCGGCCGCGTTGGAGACGTCGTCCGCCGAACAATCCTCGCCGGTTCGAGCGTTCATCGTGCTGACCGACGGTCGTGAGACATCCGGCAGCGATCCGGTCGCGACCGCGCGGCGCTGGCGGGACTTGAATGCCGCGGTCTATCCGGTCTTGGTCGGTTCGGAGCGGCGGCCGAAGGATATCGTCGTGGATGCGCTCGACGTGCCGCCGACGGCGTATCTCAACGACAAGCCGCTGGCCAAAGTCACTCTGCAAGCGGCGGGGTTCGAGGGCGAGACGCTCACCGTCGTGCTCGCCGAGACGGACGGACCGACACAGTCGAAGACGGTCACGGTTCCGAAGTCGGACACCGGTTTGCCACCGACGGTCAGTGTCGAGTTTCCGCTCGACGCCACGAAGCTCGGCCGGCACCAATTCACGGTGCGAACAGACGTGCTCAAGGGCGAGACGCGCGATGACAACAACTCGCGCGACTTCACGCTCACGGTCGTGGATGACAAGGCG
Organism: Planctomyces sp.; assembly: GCA_043775215.1. Lineage (GTDB taxonomy): Bacteria > Planctomycetota > Planctomycetia > Planctomycetales > Planctomycetaceae > SXKJ01. Next base: position 12,714 of record JAYVSP010000292.1, read on the forward strand.
AAAGTGCTGCTGGTCGACGGCGAAGCGCGCTGGGAGTTCCGGTTCCTCGACGGTGCGTTCAGCCGCGACGAACGAATTCGGTTTGAGCGAGTTTTGTTCGAGCAGCCGTTCATGTCCGTGTTGAACGAGACGTTTTATCCGCGTCGGCTGAACTTCGGCCCGCTGGACACGCCGATCGAAAAGTCTCCGCTGGCCGAGTTTGATCTGGTCATCATCGGCGATGTGTCGCCGCGCGATTTGCCGGAGCCAGTGCTCGTGCAGTTGGAAAAGTTCGTCGCGGACATCGGCGGCACAGTGGTCTTCATCGCGGGCAAGCGGAGCCTGCCGATGCAGTACCGCTCGGCCACGCTCGACAAACTGTTGCCGCTGAAAAACCCGCGTCCGGTGAGTTCACTCGACCCGCCGAACACGCCACCGCACCTGCGCGGCTTTCATCTGCGACTGACTCCCGACGGCGAACGCGAAACCGTCCTGCAACTGGCCGGCGATGCCGAGACAAATCGCTCGACGTGGAAATCGCTCCCCGGTCATCCGTGGGCGATGGTCGGTGAAGTCAAGGCGGGAGCAACAGTTCTGGCCACGGCGGATGAAGGACAACCGCTGCCTCCCGAAATGGAACGCTCGCGCGCGTTGATCGTGCAGCAGTTCTATGGCTTGGGCCAAGTGGTGTGGCTCGGCGTCGACAGCACTTGGCGTTGGCGGCATCGCGTGGGCGATCAGAATCATCACCGGTTTTGGGGACAGCTCGCGCGCACGGCGGCTCAGAACAAGGCGTCGTCGGGCAATGAGTTTGTTCGCTTCAGTCTGGAATCGTCGGACGTGCCGAGTGGCCAGGATGTCCAGTTTCGAGCACGCTGGACGCCGCAAACGCTGGCTCGCCGACCTGACGTGAAAGGCAAGGTCATCATCTTTCCGCGTCAAAACGCCAAGCCCGACGAACCGTTGGCCACGATTGATTTGTCGGTCGATCCAACTCGACCGGCACAGCATCAAGGCCGTTGGCTCGCGCCGGCGGCGGGCGAGTATCGAGCCGTCTTGAAAATCGACGGCCCACCGCTGGGAGGCCCGGCCGACAAAGAGATCTCCGCCGACTTCCTGGTGCGCGGACCGCTGACCAAAGAATTGGCCGACGTCACCGCGACGCGCGCGCTGCTCGACCAGATGGCTCAAGCCTCCAACGGCCGCTTGCTACTGCCGCATCAACTGGCCGAGCTGCCCAAACTCATTCAGCCGGAAGACCTGAAGACCAGCGAAACCCACGAGCACACCTTGTGGGACCACTGGTTGACAATGGCCTTGCTGTGCGGACTGCTGACCGCCGAATGGGTGCTGCGGAAGTGGAACGGCCTGCCGTGACTCGCTTCTTCGATGTCGGATTATTTCGCCCGACTGCGACGATACAGTTCGCGAAAAGTCCCACGGAGCGACTTGTGCAGGAAGCGCACGAACGAAGCCGGCAACTGATTGACGCTGATGAGTTCCACGACATCGGCGAAGTCTTTATGAGTGCGTCGCAGATTGCCCGCGCCGCACGCTAGTTTGGTTTCGATCAGGCGCGCGAGCGTCAAGACGGGCAGGCCCTCTTTGATCGTGACGGATTTGCGACTGCTCGGATCGGGCAGAAGGACTTCGCTGTCGTTCCCCGCGCGATCACCCGCCAGCAACAATTGAATGGGAATCCCGGTGGCGGTGCTAAACTCGTGGCGCTCCGGTGACCAACGAAAGCCAACACCTTCGAGTGTGGATCGAATCGCGTCCGCATCATCCCGGCACACCAGCAAATCAACATCGACGGTGTTTCGCTGATATCCGTGCAAGCAAACGGCCACACCGCCCACAATGGCATGCGCGATGTCCGACTCGGCCAACGCCTCATGGCAACGAACGGCGGCATCCCACAAGTTCTCGTTGCCCAGCATCGCGTAAATTCTTTCGGTCGTAATCACGAGTCGCTCGCAGTTCATGGGTTGTGGAGCGGTGCGATTATTTCATGCGGCCGTCTCAATTGCATCGCCAAAAGAGCAAACCAGACATGGCGGTTGAGTTTTGGAACGCCTCACGCGGCGAAGCCGCAAATGTAGCCGCGACAAAGTTTCCACCGTTAATGCAATCAGCTAGCCTTGTTTACCGGTGCCTGAAATCGTAGAGAACGCCTCATGTCTCAAACGCATTTGCTGCCCCACGCCAATTCACCGTCACGCCGAACATCGCGCTGGCTCATATTCTGGTTGTCGGCCATGTTCCTGATTGTGCTGATTTTGGGAGGCATCGTTGGAATCGATCGGTGGCGTGCGTCTCGATTGGTGGTGCCGAAGTTTGAAGTCGGCGGCAAGGTGGTGGTGCGAGTCGTTGGCCCGGATGGCCGGCCGCTGGAAGGTGCGATGGTCACTCCGAGCGGACTGCGATCAGAACAGTCACCCGGTTCGGGCTTCGGATGGTCAGAGAAACTTCATGGGCCAGCAGACACCGTGGTCACCGGTGCTTTGGGCACCGCCGAGATTCCATTTCCGAAATGGACGGCGCTCGAATCCGCCATGTTGACGAGCGGGGTCAGCGTGGTCGTCGAGTATCCCGCCTTTGATTCCAAGTGGCATGTCGAGTGTCCGATCGGCTCCTCAATTCCGCCGGTTCAACTTTCCGCTGGGGGGCGAGTCCGTTTGCGAGTTCTTCGTGACGGAGAGGACGAACCTGTCACCGACTTCGTGGCCAACGTCAGTGGCGAGTTGTACCGAAAGGAATGGAAGCTCGACGGCGACGCTCGTGTATCGCCGGTGTTGCCATTGGGTGAGCGATTCGGCCGAGTCGTCCACTTTGACAAAGTCCGCGGGACGCAGTTCAGCGAGCTGCTGCGGTTTGATTCCAAGAGTGGACGAATCGAAGAACTCGAGGTGCGATTGCAGCCCGGCATCAAGGTCCGCGGCCGGCTGGATGCATCGGTCCCTCGGCCGGTGCGCAATGGGTTTGTGATCGCGACTGTTGCCGATGAGACACCGAACGGCGACTATGACAATTGTCTGAGCTGGCAGGACTGGACGGCAATCTCGGAGCAGGGTGAGTTCGACTTCTCCGCGTTGCCTCCCACGGCCGAAGTTCGCGTGCTCGCGTATTGCGATGGCTTCGTCTCACGACTCCCCGGCCCGGCGGATGTGCCCGCGCACATGCGCCGCAACCACGGCTGGTATTCCATGCCGCAGTTCTTCAGAGTCAGCGGCACCGAAACCAACGTGGAAGTGGTCATGGAGCCTGCCGCGAATGCTCGATTCAAAATTACCGACCTGAACGGGAAACCCTTGGAAGGCGTTGACGTCGCCTTGTGTCCCAACGTGATTTATTCGACGGGCAGCACGCTCTTCGGCCAAGCGTTACGGCCCGGCAACGACTACGGCAAGACCTTTGCCAACTACGGAGAAGTGATGCGCGGGCCTCTGCCGTGGATCGAGGAGACGTCATCAAACCCGGATTTTCTGCGGCCCAAGTTTCAGGCGAAGACAAACTCGGAAGGCGAAGTTCTCATTCAAAATCTGCCGGTTCGCGGAAAGGAACGTGTGTTCGTCGATCACAAGACTTTCGTTGTTCGCGGCCAATGGCGGCCTCCGTATCAGGCGGACATCACGCTGGAACTCAAACCCGGACTGACGGAATCTCTGACGATCCCAATGGAACCGAAACCAGAACTGACGCCCGAAATGCACCTCCCGCCGAAGCCGTCGTTGTTCGAGCAGCTCAAAGAATGGGTGCGGAAGAAGCTCCCGTGAGCAGGAAGACGACCTGCGATTTGCTCATGAGTAACGGGCTGGTGAGCAATACGGGACCATTGATCGCGTTCTTGCAAATCGGCGAGTATCGACGAAGTGAAGGGCCGGCTCCGCGCGAGATCCTTGAAAACAAATTCACTCGCTCATTGCTCTCTGGCCAGTACAATGCCGGTGGCCCACACGCAGGAGAGTTGCCATGACACCGACAAAGGCCCCATCCGGAGCGAAGAAAATGGGACGGTTCTCCGTCGAGTTTGAGGTCACCAATCATGACGACACCGTGTTGGCACAAGCCGGACACCTCGCGCCCGAGAAAATTCGACGAGCAACCATTCAAGGACTCGTGGACTGCGGCGCATCGCGGCTCGTCCTGCCGCAGAGCGTCGCGAAGACGTTGGGTCTGAAATCAACCGGGACCGTCACGGTGAAATATGCCGACGGACGAACGGCAATTCGTCCGACGGTGCAAGGAGTCAAAGTCGATCTGCTCGGCCGCAGTAGCATCTACACCGCGTCCATCGAACCGCGCCGGCGAACCGCGTTGATCGGTGCGATCGTGCTGGAAGACCTCGACTTTCTGATCGACCCGTTGCATGGGCGATTGGTCCCGCGTGATCCCAAGACGATCATTTCGGAAGAGGAGTGACTGACTCGCACCCTTACTCGCCTCAGGTGGACCTCGCTGGATAAGCTGATCAGCGCATCAATGATGATCCGTCGGAAAACATCTTCGGGGAATAAAGATGACTCGCGAATTCCACGTCGTGATTGAACAAGACGAGGACGGCTACTTCGTTTCAACGGTTCCTGAATTGCCCGGCTGCCATACACAAGCCAAGTCGCTCGATATGTTGATGGCTCGCACGCGCGAGGCGATTGAACTTTGCTTGGAGGATCGAGTTTCAAAGATGAGTGGAGATCATTCATGTCCCAGCAATTGATCATCGACTATGAGGAAGAACTCCTTGCCACGTTGCGTTTGAGTCCTTTGGGATTCGCCAGCGAGGCCAAGTTTTTGCTGGCGGCGAAGATGTACGAACTCGGTAAAGTGTCGTCCGGGCAGGCGGCCAAGTTCTGCGGTATGGAACGTGTTGGTTTTCTGTTGGCGTTGAGCCAATCGGGAATTCCCGCCAGCAACCTGAGCGTCGAAGACCTGGAAGACGAACTGCGGTTTGCCCATGAGTGACGCCATCGTCATCAACACTGGGCCTCTCGTTGCGCTCAGCCAAGCGAATGCACTCGACGTTGTCCGGCAACTGCCCGTCCGGCTCGTCACTTCGGAGGCGGTTCAACGGGAGTTCCTGCGCGGCGAGGAACTTGGACATCAATTGGCGGCTTGGCCGGATTGGATCGCGGTCCTCACGCTACACGAGCCACTTCAGCCATTGGCGACAGTGGGGTTGGATGTCGGCGAGGCGTCCGTCATTCAACTCGCGATTGACCAGTCCATCAACACCGTCTGCATTGACGAAGTCCAAGGCCGCCGCTGTGCCAAAGCTTTGGGTCTGAAAGTGACGGGTTCGTTAGGACTGTTGGGCATGGCCAAGCGACTCGGACTAATTGATGCAGTGCGACCGATTGTCGCAGCCATGTCCCAACACGGGACTTGGTTCGATCAGAATCTGATCGCTCGATTTTTGGATGAACTTGGCGAGTAACGAAACGACGTCCTGAGGATTGAAAGGTGCCCTTCATGCGCGGAACTCTGTGGTTGAGCCTGTTGCTGACCTCTTTGTGGGGAACATCACTTTCTGCGGAAGACTGGCAGCCGCAGCAGGCTCCGTTGATGACGCGGTGGGCGAAGAATGTTTCTCCGGAGAAAGTGCATCCGGAGTATCCCCGGCCGCAGATGGTGCGGGAGAAGTGGGTCAATCTGAATGGCCTGTGGGATTACGCGATCGTCGCACCGCCCGCCAATCAGCCGCAGGGCGCTAGCCCCGGTTCCGAGATCGCCACGCCAAACAAATGGGACGGGAAAATCCTCGTACCGTTTCCGGTCGAGTCGGCGTTGTCGGGGGTGATGAAGCGCGTGCCGGACAATCATCGCGTGATTTATCGCCGCTCGTTCGCGACGCCGGAGATGCCGCAGGAGGGCCGGCTGCTGCTGCACTTCGGAGCCAGCGATTGG
>JAYVSP010000293.1:0-5740 GCA_043775215.1 Planctomyces sp.
TCCAATTCCCTGCCTCCTGTCCTGATCCGTGTTCAATCCGTGTTTCATCTGTGGCAAAATATTTCCCGAAGTGACCTCCCTGGATTACCGAATGAGCCAAGAAGTTTATCTCACCAGCCTTGAGGTGGGGGCATGAGCCGCCATTTGCCGGTCGTCTCCGGTCGCCAATTGATTCGAGCGTTGCAGCGTGTTGGATTCTTGTGCCGCTTCATCGCGAAATCCGCCCTGGGACGTTGAGTGACATTCTTCAGCAAACCGGTTTGACGGCGGAGGACTTGCGGAAGCTCTTGTCGCCTGTATTGGGAATTCAATCGTGTCACTTTCCGGTAAGACGTTGTTCATCACCGGCGGCAGTCGCGGGATCGGCCTGGCGATTGCGTTGCGAGCGGCTCGTGAGGGGGCCAATGTGGCGATCGCGGCGAAGACGGCAGAGCCTGACCCGCGATTGCCGGGGACGATTCATTCGTCCGTTGACGAGATCAATGCGGCGGGAGGGCACGGACTGGCCTGCGTTTGCGATGTGCGTGTTGAGGAACAGATTCACGCCTCGGTCAAACAAACAGTCGAGACATTCGGCGCGATCGACATTCTGGTCAATAACGCCAGCGCCATTTTTCTGGCCGGGACGCTCGATACGCCGGCCAAACGCTTCGACTTGATGCACTCGGTCAATGTGCGCGGGACGTTTCTCACGTCGCAAGCCTGCTTGCCGCATCTGCGGCGAGCGTCAAATCCGCACATCTTGATGCTCGCGCCACCGCTGAACTTCGAGGCATGCTGGTTCGCGCCGCATCTGGCTTACAGCCTGTCGAAGTTCGGCATGAGTCTGTGCGTGCTGGGCCTGGCCGAGGAGTTTCGAGCGGACGGAATCGCCGTCAATTCCTTGTGGCCGCGAACGGCGATCGCGACGGCTGCCGTTCGTAATCTGCTCGGTGGGGAGGAAGCCGTACGCCGATGTCGCAAGCCGGAGATCGTCGCCGACGCGGCGCACGCGATCGTGACTCGACCAAGTCACGAATGCACTGGGAACTTTTTCATCGACGACGACGTGCTGCGATCGGCCGGCTTGACTGACTTGTCAGGCTACTCGGTCGAAGCAGGAACGGAGTTGCTGCCCGACTTCTTTGTATGAGATCCCGACGTAGCGCAAGCTTCCCGCTTGCAACTTTCATGTTTCTGCGGTGGATGTTCTGGGAAGTCCCGTGTGATCGGCGGAAAGGTTGCAAGCTGGAAGCTTGCACTACGTCCGGTTATTTCAGCCCATCTATGTATCGCAGAAACTGGGCGTCGAGCAGATCGAAGTCCGTTTGAAAGGCATCTTTGAAATCGGCGAGTCGTTCGCTGCCGGGGTATTCGGAGAATGGGTCCCGCGCGGCGATCCGTTTCAAATAAGCCGAGTAGTTGCGCGGGCGAGACTCGACCAGGAAGAACGACAACGCCCACGATTGGGCGTAGAAGTCGAGGACGGCAGTCTGGTACAGAGAGTCGGTCTCAACGAACGATCTCAGCGATTTCGGGGTTCGCCGATTCTTGGCGAAATTCTGGAAGCCGAGATAGCGGTCGCGGTTGATCCGCTGCTTCGCAGTCCAGCCGGCAGAACTATCGCGGACTCCGTCCGGTTCAAAGACGGTGGCCAGCCCCTCAATGACCCAGCGCGGCGTTTCACCCAGTCGCGAGTGCAGCCCGATGTTGTATGCGATCTGATGTGTCGCTTCGTGGATCATCGTGGATTTCAGGTCGCCCTGGACGGAGCCGAAGAAGGGGGGCTGATGTCCAACGGCAATGACTTTGAGCGGAATGGCGTTAGCCACCGGTGTCGCGGAATCGAGATTCGCCTGCGGAAAACCGGCGGCTAGCGCCGTGCCGCTCATTCCGGTTGCCGGGTCAATGGCCGACAACGCGACGGACTTTTCGCGTGATTCGTACAACGCCACGCGGTTCGTCCGCGGAGAGTAATAGCCGAGCATTCCGACCATCGCTTTGGCTCCATCCGCTTGGGCGTAATCGACAAACTGTTGCCGGCCGGGAAGGATGATTGCGACCAAGGGAAATTCGAGATCGGCGAGCAAGAAACCGCGCGTTTTGAAATAGCGCTGCATCGTTGTGTACTGGTCCTCGAAGATGGCGGCATAACTGCTAGCCCTGCCCTGCGGCGCTACGACGAGATAATGCCGCGTCGTCCCGACCTCGAACGTTTTGCCGAACTCGCGTGACAGTTGGTTGCGGAGTTCGGTGGCCGACAGCGATTGAAAGTTGCCGTTGAGCGACTTCAGTGTGCTGGCCCGAAGGTCGATTTCATGGAGCCCGCCGGCTCGATCGAGCAAAGTGGCTCGGTCTTTGCCGCGCGCGAGCAGCTTGCCGGTCGTGACGGTTTTGCCGAGACGGACTTCAACCGGCGACGAGGATTCCTCGGCCGAAGCGGCGACGACGGACAGGACCGTCCAAATCAGAGTCCACCAAATGGGCCGCATGATGCCGCATTTTCCGACGAGTAGTTGATTGTGACCCGATTCATCGAGTCCGACAGAACAACTCTAGGTCAGAAAACACGGGTCGGCGCGCACTGCAGTGGCTAAGAAACTCGCGTAAGGGCGTGCGTCACGAGAGTTGGTAGGTCATGCGGCGCGTGACGCGTCTGGCATTCGATGGCAATTGTTATAAGCGGTTGCTACGGTGTCACTCTGTTCCGATGAGCCAAAAGCTGTTTTTGGGTGCTCCGGCTTGATGGAGCCTTTGAATCGCGGTGAACCCGCTTTCTTTGATCGAAGTCCGCTGACCGTTGATCGGTTTGAGTCACGACGTCGAGTGCGATTCCGACGTCCAAAAATCCCGAAGCTCCGTCAAGCCGGAGCACTCCCAAGATTCCAAGACACATGTGTTGAAAGGACCAACAACATGATGCGAGGCCGCCACTTGGGCCTCAATGACAATTCGTCAATGACGCGCGTGCGTCAAGATTCTGCGTCAAGAGAAACGACCAAACTGGACCGCAAGGCTCTCATAGCGAAGCAATACTTGGACCGCGCTCCCGAAATCGAGCATCGGCCGGGTGCTGTTCGCTATGCCCAGTGCCGCGATGCTGGCGGAGTCTGCGTTGAGAGCCGCGTTGACGAAATCGAGGCGTGATCCAACCGTTAGGTGTAAACGGTCGGTGAGCGACTCGACATGCTCGAAGAACAGACCGGGATTGACGGTACTGGATTGGGGGATGGGCGAGTTACTTGGTGTCGTGACCCCGAAAACTTGGGACGCCGATTTGCTGGATGCGGTGCGTGGCGACAGATTTCACTCCGCCGCATGTCGGCTGCAACGGGGGCACGGGCTTGTATTGCGGTGAGCAAGACTTGTTCGCGTTCTTGATTGGCGAATCTGCGGCAGGTCACTCTCGTACTCCTTTTCCAAGGCTGCTTCGCGGGCTTCGTCTTCTTTCTTCTTGCGTTCCTGAGCGAGTTGCTCCTGTCGGCGTTTGGCATCGGCCACAATTTTGATCGCGGCTTCTTCGCCCACAAGTTTTTCAGCTCGGGCTTTGGCCTCGGCGATTCGGCGTTCGCTGTCGGCTTTGGCCACTTTTTCGTCGGATTCGCGGCGAACTTCCGCGAGCTTCTCGGCTAAGAGAGCACGTTGTTCTTCTGCGTAGCGATCTTCCAAACTGGCGATGACTTCGGCCAATACAATCCGCACATCAGCAGACTGAGAACAAAGAAGCGAAGCATTGGAACCTCTCTTGTCGACTGAATGTTTTCGGAGTCCACCGCAACAACGAGTTGCGAAAATACCCTGGAGCCGAGCCGTCACCGGCGAGTGCGGCTTCCGCAAAAAGGTGATCCAGACGTTGGAATCGAACAAGTACCTCAATCGAACTCCACCGGCGGGGGAAGTTCTCCTTGAGGCGGACGCACGAACGTCTCGTCGTCATATCGAACCGGCTAGGTCAAAATATCCCGGCGGCCAGTCTCGATCCTCCGGCGTCGTCCCCGCTGCGTTGGGTTGTACGACAACCAACACTTCGTACTCCGAGTCCGGTTTTCCCAGCGGAATTTGCAAGGACAACGTGCCGTCCTTCCCCGTCTTTTCTCGGACCAAAATCGTTTGCATGACAACTCCTCCCGTGTTCGGTTCGCCGGATTCTATCAGCAAGCCATGCACCGCAGAATGGTCGGCGGTCGGCGTCCTGCATCGTGCGTTGTCCGATCAGCCGGCTGAGCCGATCCTATTTGGCTTTTGCTTCTGAGCAGCCGACCCTACGCTGCTGTCCTCCCATAAGAACGAACAGCGAGATTGGAAGAGGCTCCACAAAATGCCAACCGTGTTGAGGATTGGCCCCTACCGCTACTACTTTTACTCGTATGATTGTGGTGAACCGCGGCACATGCATGTGGATCGCGAAAATTGCAGTGTCAAGTTTTGGCTTGATCCAGACGTGGCTTTGGCCAACAACTGCGGCTTCAGCCGCAAGGAATTGCGTGAGATTGAGCGGTTAACTCAAGAGAATCTGGAGATGTTACGAAATGCCTGGGACGACTTTTGCAATCCAGATGCCGACGCTCAGTAGAGCCGTTCAAGTGACGACCACCGACGATACTTTGTCAATCGACTTAGAAGACGGTCGCACAATCTCGGTTCCGATCGGCTGGTATCCACGGTTGGCACATGGCACGCCCGAAGAGCGGGCCAACTTTCAAATCAGCGGTGCTGGCTATGGCCTGCATTGGCCGGACCTGGATGAAGACATCGGCGTCGAAGGCTTGCTGCTCGGAAAAATGTCCGCCGAAAGCCCCGCCTCATTCCAGCGCTGGCTCCAGCAAAGACAGACGCTTAGACCGAATGGCGCACTAAGAAATTGAAGCCTGAAGCGCAAGCGAAGATGGCCAATGCGTTTTCCTTCGCTTGCGCTTCAGGCTTCAATTTGACACTCTGTTTCGCTGTGGCCGGGATGCGTGCGCAATTCGGGTTAGGGATCGCTAATGGGGACAAACACGGAGCCGGTTTACGGCACATTGGCGAGCATGACCGACTTGCGTTCCACGCCCTCGGCGAGGTTGTGCGTCACGACCGTGCAGCCATTCGCCAAAGCGATGGCGGCGATTTGCAGGTCATACGGTCCAATCGGAGTCCCCTGCGATTCCAGATGATGGCGAAGACCGGCACACACATCGGCGCAGCTTGGTCGAACGGCAGACAGACATAGGGCTCGATCAGAGCGTCAATCTTGGCACGATTGGCTTGAACTTTCGCACTCCGCAGACAGCCGTAATACAACTCGGCAGCGACCGGCGAACGCACCCGAATCTCGTGCGGCTGTCGAGCCTGGAGCCGAGCCACCACCGGCGAGTGCGGTTTCCGCAAAAACGTGATCCAGACGTTGGAATCGAGCAAGTACATCAATCCAACTCCACCGGCGGGGGAAGTTCTCCTTGAGGCGGACGGACGAAAGTCTCGTCATCAATCGAACCGGCTAGGTCAAAATATCCCGGCGGCCAGCCTCGTTCTAACGGCGTTGTTCCCGCTGCGTTAGGTTGAACGACAACCAACACTTCGTACTCCGCTTCCGGTTTTCCCAGCGGAATTTGTAAGGACAACATGCCGTCCTTCCCCGTCTTTTCGCGGACCAAAATCGTTTGCATGACAACTCCTCCCGTATTCCTCACGTTCCGCACCCCCTTTTCAAGGTTGAACCCCCTAAAACCAAGGGACTTTTGCAATGCTGTAGTGGCCATCCGATTTGCAACTACCACAAATC
>JAYVSP010000294.1:0-4320 GCA_043775215.1 Planctomyces sp.
CTACTTGCCGCGACTGAGGATGTGGATGCCGGTTTTCGCCTGGGACTCATTTCAGATTTTGTGTTTCGGATTTCCTTTGGATTTGGTTCTTCGGATTTACGATTTTGTGTCAGGAAAACAACGCCTTCGGCGTTAACGATGTAAGTAGGATAGGCACTCTTGCCCGTCGATTTTTGGGGACGGGCAGGAGTGCCCATCCTCGGTCCCGACTTGACGTTCGTGGCCAGCCGCTTCGGTCCGCGCGATCTTCTGGAACACCTTCTGGTGCCGTCGAAAGTGATCGACGGCAAATACCGGCAGACGATCGTCGAAACGAAATCAGGCCACTGATCCGTTGCGGCCGACGAAGGTCATCAAGCTCACACTGGCCGAGATCGAAACGCGCCAAGCGTCTCCCGTCTCACCCATGCCGGCAGGGCTGCTCAACTCATTGGAACAAGCGGAAATTCTGGATCTGCTGGAATACTTGCGAGTCGGCATGAAGCGGTAAAGCGAAGCAACGGTCGAATCATTCAGCGCGTTGACGACAATGCCATGAACACACCACCGCTCGGTACCAGCAGGCCGATAAGTCCGACAAGATTATTGACAATAGCGAATCCAAGTATCAGACGAGGACTCCGAACCTTGTTCATCGCGAGAACTTGCCGAAAAGTTGAATCACCGGTCGATTTCGCCCATCACGACATCAAGCGAGCCGACGATGGCGGGGATGTCGGCCAACAGAAAACCTTCGCAGAGCGGGGCGGTGATGGACAGGTTGCAGAAGCAGGAGCTTTTGGCTCGGGCGCGGTAGGGTTCGGCGTTGCCGTTGCCGACGATGTAGAAGCCCATCGCGCCGCGCGGGCATTCGGTTTCGAGGTAGGATTCGTCAACCGGAAGCTTAGAGCTCATCTTGTACGGCACGCGGTACGTGCCTTGAGACTTCGGATACTTGGCCATCGCTTGGCGGACGAGGCGGATGGACTGCACGACTTCCATCATGCGGACGAAGAAGCGGCACCAGTTGTCGCCGAGGACAACTTCGGGCGGTGCCTCTTTGAACGGAGCGTACTGCACGTCGAAGTCATAGCCGGCGTACATGCTCGTGTAGATCGGCTCGCCATCGCGGCGGAGATCCCAATTCAGGCCGCTGCCACGCAACACCGGGCCGGTGCAGCCGTGGCTGATCGCCAGTTCTTTGGTCAGAATGCCGAGGCCCGCGGTTCGCTTGATGAAGATTTGGTTGCGAGTCAGCAGCGTGTGGTATTCCTCGATCCGCGGTTCGAGCCAGTCGAGGAACATTGCCACGGCGTTCAGCCAAGTGACCTTCATATTCCGGCTGCGTTTGGTCATCGCGGCGAGACCGGGCGGAATCGGAATCATTTCCGGCAGGTCGTGCGTCGCTCCGCCGATTGTGAAGTAGCTGTACGTCAAACGCGCTCCGCAGAGTTCCTCGAACAGGTCGAGGATGATTTCCCGCTCGCGAAAGGCATACAAGAACGGACTGAACGTGCCGAGGTCCAGGCCGTAAGCGCCCATGCCGACCAAGTGACTGGCGATGCGGCCGAGTTCGGCGACCAGCACACGAATGGTCTGCGCCTTTTCCGGCAGTTCCAGGCCGATGAGCTTCTCGACGGCCAGAGCCATGCCGAGGTTCATGTTCATCCCGGCGAGATAGTCCATGCGGTCGGTGTACGGCACCCACTGCGGCGTCGCGAGGTTCTCGCCGATTTTCTCGGCACAGCGATGCAAGTAGCCGATGTGCGGCGTGATTTCGTGGATGATCTCGCCGTCGGTCCGCAGCAGCAGACGGAGCACACCGTGCGTGCTGGGGTGCTGCGGTCCCATGTTGACGAGCATCTCGTCTGTGCGAACGTCGAACTCAATCACGCGAGGGTCTTCGAGAGTCAGGCTCATGGCATCCTCAATCAACTATTTCTTGTAGCCACGCTCGCCAGAGCGTGGGTCCGTCATGTGCATTCGCCCACACTCTGGCGAGCGTGGCTACGGTCTCTTGTTCTTGGGGAGCAGCATCCGCAACGGACCGATGTTGACTCCGAAGTAGGCCAAGCAGTTCAACAACAGAAACGTGGCGGTCGCTTCGTCGAGATTTCCGATCAACGGGAAGTTGTCCGGGATGATCTCGACGACGCCTGCAGTGACATTCAGAAGGTACAACGCTGAGATCGCTCCCAGCAACAACACGAATAAACTCTTGATGGCTTGCATCGCTTCACCGGTTAGGGGTCGGGTCTGCGATTTTTCGGAAATGGCCGACAGGGCGCTTTGAATTCGTCGAGGTCTAGTTCGGCCAATTCCGAAAAATCGCAGACCCGACCCCGGATTCAATCACTTGCCGCGGACGCCGTGATACTCCAGCGGCATGTCGTAGTCTTTGCGAAGCGGGTGGCCTTCCCAGTCTTCCGGGCAGAGGATGCGGCGGAGATTCGGATGGCCAGTGAAATTCACGCCGACCAAGTCATAGCATTCTCGCTCGTGCCAATCGGCAATCGCCCAGATGCTGGTGACGGACGGGACGTCGGGAATCGTCTTGGCCGCGTCATCCTTCCAACGCGGAACTTTGACTTTGAGCGTGATGCGATGCCGCAGCGTGTAGCTCGTCAGGTGATAGACGACTTCGACATGCGGTTGGTGAGCGAACTTGGCCGCTTTCTTGGGATCAGGTTCAACGTAATCGACGCCGCACAGATCGTTGAGGTGGTCAAACTGTGTCCGCTCGTCGTGCTTCAGAAAGCGGGAAACATCGTCGATCACATCGGCGGCGACTTCGATCCACGGATCTTTGGCTGTGAAGTTTGAGCCGGTGATTTTGCGTTCGCCGAATTGAGCGACGAGCAGTTGATAAAGGGCTTCTGCGGTCATGAGATTTCAGATTTCAGATTTCAGATTTCAGATAAGACTTGTGATTTGAATTATCTGAAATCTGAGATTTGAGATTCCATTTTCGAGTTTGGAGATTTTGAGTTTGGAATTACGCGATCGCTTCTTCGACTGGCTCGGGCTTCCGATAAGCTCGGACCCAGTCGAGATCGCCGCGTTTCCAGACGTAGGCGAAGCCGACCAACAGCACGCCGAAGAAGACCAAGATGTCGATCATACTGGCGAAGCCGAGCGACAGAGCCGTTTCGGCGGTGATGGCTTGCGAGGAATCCAACGTGCCGGGCGTGACGTTCAACAGTTTCTCCGAGAGATGAACGCGTGCGGCATCGGTGAGCCGGGTGTCGGCCAACTGCATCGCACCGCCATAGACTGTGGCCCACGGAAAGAAGAACGCCACTTCGACGTCGAACACGATAAACAGCAAAGCAACCGCGTAGTAACGCAGATCGAACTGAATATAGCTGGAGCCGATCGTCGGCTCGCCGCATTCATAGATCGCATCTTTTTCCGCAGTCGGGAGGTTCGGCCGCACCAGGCGGCCAATCAGCAGCGGAGCCAGGATGATGCCGATCCCGGCCACCGTGAACAGCACGATATGCCCCACAAGATCCGTCATGGCTGATGATTTCTTTCAGTTCTTAGAGGACGCACTTTTGGAGGAGGCGAATCGAGACTGCGGACGCAGATCAGCCACCGATTGCCGTCCCTGAACGCCGGAATGCAGGTCATGCCAGAATCCGACTTCCGATTCACCTTGCTTCCAGCAGAGATACGCCTCGCGGCCGTCCACCAGCGTCGGGAAATCGCACAAGCCGATGTTCGGGTCTTTGAGTTCCACGCCCAGTTCGGCCAATTCGTGAGCAAAACCATTGAGACGCTCGATGTCCGCCTTGATCTCGGCATCCATTTGTTCGAGCTCTTCGCTATACGGCGTCGAGGGGCGTTTAGCGCGAATCGGGTCGCGCTGCAACAGATCTGCCAGTCGCTGCCGTCGTTCTTTCACGTCGGCGAACAGACCGACAATGTCGTCCACGATTACCCGAACCAGCGGCAGCCGCTGATTCGCCTCGACGACGGTGAAGAATCGTTTCTCGTGTTTTTGCTCGACCGCTGCTGCTTTCATGACTTAGTGCTCGCTTACTTCAAAGCCGAAGGGGCTTGGTTCGCCTTTGATCCACACCGGCTCATACAGAACTTTGGATTCGGCCACGGCGGTCGGATTGATCGTCGCCTGACCCCACGCCACTGGCAACGGCAGTTTCGCGTAATCGACAACGCAGCCGTCGCGACTGTAGCAACTCAGGTCGAAGTTCGAACCCATGAAGATGCAATCCACCGGACAGGGCTCGACACACAGAGCACAAAACATGCACTTCGTGTAATCGATTGCGAAACCATCAATGCGGAAGCCCTTGCCGACCGGGCTTTTGACTTTCT
>JAYVSP010000295.1:0-7977 GCA_043775215.1 Planctomyces sp.
GGAGCATGTGGCGGATGTGGTCGCGCAGTCTCGGCGCGAGTTCGCGGCCGGACAATGCCAACCCATGACTGCGGCGGAGTTGGTGTGTGAGGCCCAGTCATGAGGCGCACGCTGTTACGTGAGCGGCAGATGAGAGCTTTCCAACCTATCAGCCGCGCGGCGCTAGCCCCGGTTCGAACCGGACGCTAGCGCGTTCCGGCTAATGTCGGTAAGCCTTCGCCCGCGAGCTGCGGAACTGTCTCAAGTCGCATCCCGACGCGGAGGTATCGATGGAAGCCGCGTTGGAGCAGTTGTCCGCCGACGCGACGCACCCGTCGCTTCGAACGCACAAGTTGCGAGGTGGGTTAGCCGGTTGCTGGGCATGCATGTTCGATGCCAAACTTCAGAAGGCCGGCTGAGAGACCGCAAATGGCAGGAATCAAACGGGCGGGAAAAGGGGTCAAGTGGAGGGGGAAAAGGGGTCAGGTCGGTCAGGTCTCTTTTATCTGCTAGGCAGCGGATGGACGTGGCTTGTTTTCAAAGTTGATTCAAGCGGCGGCCGGACTCGGACTCGGACTCGTCGAGCATCAACGATGGCCAAATGACCGGCTAAGGCATCGACGATTTCAGTACGTTTCAAAAACTGCTCGACAAGGTTTGCAACCTCAAACCGAGTCGCAAATTCGGACGTGTTGATCACCACGATGCCGTGGTAATCGGCGGGGGGATAGTCGCGGATGTTGCCAAAGTCTTGATCGCGCGTCATCAGGCACAGCCCGTGGATCTGAGAATGAGCCGCGATCAGTCCATCGTCGGCCGTTGTGAGGCCAACGTCACGAACATCCGTCGCTTGATATCCGTGGGAACGGATCACGTCTGCCACCAAACGAGGCAAGCTGGCATCAACCAAGAAATGCCGCATGACGTTCACACCGTCAGTGGATGGTACGAATGTTGGTCAATCTCTTCGCGAGCAAACGCAACGCAGGCGCGAATGTCCGATTCCAACAAGTCATAATCCTGTTGGATGGCAGCGAAGCTGTCACCTCCCGCCAACGCGCCCAACACCACAGCGACGGGTGTCCGAGTTCCTCGCACGACCGGCTTACCGTGGCACACGTTTGCGTCAATCACAATACGGTCGGTCATGATTTCCTCCAGCCTTCCAACGTCAGCAGCAATCACGTTGGACATTTCACCAGAATCGATCGTCCGTGTCACTGGCAGAGTAGACGTCGAACTCAAGTTTGGTGCCGGCGAAGGTAGAAATGGGAAGGGAAAGGGAGGGCAAAATGCAAAAACAAAAATGGGGTCAGGTCGGTCAGGTCTCTTTGGTTTCGAGGAGAACGCAAAGAAACGAAAAGGGGTGAGGGGGGGCGGCGGAACTGGTTCGGCAGCGACAGCGGCAAATGGAAGACGACCTGGATTGAGCAAAAGCACAAAAGCAAAAGGGGTCAGAAAAGCACAGAAAAGCAAAAGGGGACAGGGAACGCGCCGGTAAAAGCCGGATGAGCGTAGCGGATGAAAGTTCTGTACGAACCAAGGAATAGCGAACCAGTTCGGCTTCGAGTCATGCGCCGGTTTCCGCGAGGAAACGGGTGAAGCGTTGACAGAAGAAAGTCCAGGCCAGCCATTGAGCTCCGAAATCATCACTTTGCGCGTGCCGACCCTGTCCTGACAGGGGGAAGATTACATGAAGATGAGCGTAAAGTCGGACGGTCTCATCGTACCTGCGAAGCGCGCGAACAAAACCGGAACTCCGGCGGCGGAGTGCGTGGAGGGAAGGGGATCGACCAAGGGAAACATTCTTCCAATAGCCACGCGCCGGACACTGTACCGGGTTCCGCCTGGCGTCTGTTGGGAGCGCGTACGGCAAGTGAGTCGCGCTGCGACTGACCGTCACATACCCAAGGCTGGAGCCGTATGCGGTAGTTCCGCACGCACGGATCTGTGTGGGGGTGGTCCGAAAGGACCATCCCTACCGCAACAGTTTTTTCAGGTTGGCGTCGCTCGCCTTCGTAAGTCGTATGGCGACGCCATCGACCTGAAAGAGACTCCTACCCCTTCACTCGCGATCGGGTTTCGAGTTTCAACCAACTCGTCTTGTGGCATTTTCCCGAACAGCCGTACCATTCGGCCCGTTGACTTGTTGTTTGCTGTTCCGGGGACAGTGTTGCCAGGAATCAGGGATGATTCGGCGACTAATTCGCTTCATAAAGCCGCTGTTGTTCGCGGTGTTGCTGCTCGCACTCCTGCCGTGCGTGGCCGAGTTTTGGCTGCGCTGGCAGGAGTTTCAAGCCGGTCGGCCATTACTGTCGGCCGATCCGTACGACGAACTGCTGGCACCATCCTGGCTAACACATCGTCAGCTCAAGCCGCTGCGAACGATCATCGGCTCGAATCCTGATACCCGCGAAGCCTTTGAAACACAAACAAATAGCTTCGGCCTGCGCGGTCCGGAACCGGCGATCCCCAAACCGGACGGTGTGTTGCGAGTACTCGTCTTGGGTGACGAAACGATTTTGGGACTCGACGTTGCCGATGCCGATACGTTTGCCGCTCGGCTGGAAAAATTCTTGCAGGCGGCTTGGCATCAGCCGGTCGAGGTCATCAACGCGGCCGTCCCCGGCGACTGTCCATTGCTGGAGGCACTGCGGCTAAAACACGAACTGCTCGGCTTGCGGCCGGACATTGTGATTTGCCACTTCGACATGTCAGACGTTGCCGACGATTACATGTACCGGCGATTCATCACCTTGGGCCGTGGCGATGAACCGCTCGCCTGTCCAAATCCTCTGTTGGAAAAGCCGGTTCGTGGAGCGGGGCAACAACTGGGCGATCACTTCTTGCTGGCTCAGTGGGGACAACGGCAGCTCGCGAAATTCTGGCGGCAGAAACGCCCGGACGAGCCGACGGACGAGATCGCTCATCCGCTCGGCAAGCACGCTTGGCTCGCGGATCATCCGCCCGACTGGTCGTTGCACATTCAACAAGCTCTGTCCGCGTTGGGCGATGTCAGCCGAGTGGCCTCGGCTGGCTCGTGCCGATTACTGATCACGACTTGTCCGACACCCTGGCAGGTCTCGGCGACGGCCAGTTCCGGAAAGGGCGTGCGCGCGACGGCCGGCATTCCGCCCAACACGGTCTTTAAGAGCCCGCTGCCATTCCGATTGTTGGCCGAAGCCGCTCAGAAACGGAGCCTCGCATTGTGCGATGTGTCCGACGAGTTCCGTCAACAGTCAAAACCCGACGGCCTATTCCTGAAGAATGTGCCGCGACTCTCTCCGGCGGGGCACGAACTGTACGCCGCCGCCGTCGCGAGATACCTCACTACGAACACCATCAACGGCCCGCCACCAACAGCCAACGGCTCCAGCTTGCGGTCGTCGGAGTTGCGGTGATTTAATCCTTTTGGAGTGCGGCGATGCATCGCCGCTTTCTTTTGCGGCAGAGCCGCTTTCCTTTCACTTCAATCAGTAATACGACTTAGAACTCGTGTAGAAACAATTTGGTGATTTGGAGCCGCGCCCGTCAGAAAGCGGTAACCTTTCTCCGCTTCCTGACGGGCGCGGCTCCGGAATTAGTTTCTGCACACGTTCTTAACGAAGAAAAAGCGGCTACGCCGCAAAGGAGTGCGGTGATGCATCACCGCACTCCAAAGTTCAGCTACGCGAAAGAAGTCATGTCCGACCTTCAGCAATACACGATCGACACCGCCACGCGAGCTCGCGCTGCGTCCCGAGAACTCGTCCGCGCAACGGGACAACAAAAATCCGACTGGCTACGGCGCTCGGCCGAATTACTGCGTAGCCGCTCGACCGACGTGATTGCCGCGAATCAGCAAGACATTGACAAGGCTCCTGAGTTCGGTCTGACCGCCGCCGCGATCGACCGCCTGCGGCTGACGGAACCGCGTCTGAACGACATCGCCGATGCCTTGCAGCAAGTCGTGCTGTTGCCCAATCCGGTGGGTGAGGTCATCGACAGCAACGTTCGTCCGAACGGACTGCTGGTCACTCGCGTTCGCGTCCCGCTAGGAGTCGTCTTTTTTATTTACGAGTCTCGTCCGAATGTGACAGTCGACGCGGCAGCTCTGTGCGTGAAGAGCGGTAATGCCGTGATCTTGCGCGGCGGCAAAGAGGCATTTCATAGCAACACAGCTCTGCATCAAGTGCTCTCCGACGCGCTGGTCGAGTCGGGCTTGCCGATCGATGCGGTGCAGTTAGTCAACACGACCGACCGCGCGGCGGTCGGCCACTTTCTGAAGCTGCATCAATTGATCGATATCGCGATTCCACGCGGTGGCAAATCGCTGATCGAGCGAGTCGCAGCCGAAGCGACGATGCCCGTCATGAAGCATTTCGACGGCATCTGCCACGTTTACGTCGATCGCGCCGCCGATTTGGCGATGGCCGAGCAGATTCTCATCAACAGCAAGTGCCAGCGTCCCGGAGTCTGCAATGCGGCGGAGTGCCTGCTGGTCCATGCCGACATTGCGCCGAAATTCCTCCGGCAAGCGGGGCAAGAGCTGGCGATGAAAGGCGTCGAACTCCATTGCTGCGATCGGTCGCTGCCGCTTGTGGTTCACGGCGTGCCGGCGACCGAGCGGGATTTTCGGACCGAGTATTTGGACCTGAAGATTTCGGTCAAAGTCGTGAACTCGGTGGACGACGCCATTCGGCATATCAACGACTACGGCTCGCATCACACCGACGCCATCGTGACCAACGATTTGGCCGCGTCAGAAAAGTTCTGCCGCGAAGTCGATTCCGCAGCGACTCATGTGAATTGCAGCACGCGGTTCAATGATGGCGGCGAATACGGACTCGGAGCGGAGATCGGCATCAGCACGGACAAATTTCACGCGCGCGGCCCCTGCGGACTACGCGAACTGACCAGCTACAAATGGGTCGTCCACGGACAAGGACAGACTCGGGAATGATGGAATGCCCAATTCCCAATTCCCAATTCCCAATTCCCAATTCCCAATTCCCAATTCCCAATTCCCAATTCCCAATTCCCAATTCCCAATGACGAATGACGAATGACGAATGACGAATGACGAATGACGAAGCGCATCACCGTTCATTGCGGCGCTGAACCTGGAAAGTTTTCTTCATTCGAGCTTCGTCATTCGTCATTTGGAGACTACTAATGACAACTCTCAGTCCCTCGGAACTTGCCGCATTGCTCGGCCCAATCGTGCATCGTCCCGTCGAGCGTATGGCAGCGGCTTCGGAAGAAATGCCGCAATGGGATCGCTTTGCCGCGGCCTTCTCGCACGCTTTGACAGGGCGACTGCGTCCACTCGTGCGGGCCGCCGTACGCGTGCAGCCGAGCGGTTGCCGCGCACTCACCGCGGAAGCAGTGAACTCGGCGAGCGACTCGCGGTCGCTGGTAAGCTTTTGGCAATCGAATCGTTCTCTAGAACCGCTCGCGATGACGTTGACCGCGCCGCTGGTCACGACGTTCGTGGATCGGCTACTGGGTGGACGAGCGGAATCGAATCTCGATGAGCTGGTGGAGCATCGGCCGCTGACCGATGTTGACCAGCGTCTCGTGAGACGACTCATCGAAGCCGTGCGGCAATGTTTAATCGAGCTGGCCGGGCCAGACCATTCTTTGGAAATGAACGACTTGCCACCACATGCGACCTCATTCGCGGAAGCTTGGTTGTCCGATTGCAGTCTGCTGCGACTGTCGTTTGAGCTTCGTTTCGTCCAAGGGGGCGGCGTGCTGGAATTGCTTTTGCCGTTCGATATCGCGAATGCGTTTGCAGACGCCGAAGTCGTTTCCACCAGCGACGAGAGTTTCAGCCGACCGCTGAGCAGTGAAGCGGGATCGCAGGCAAACAAAAATGTTCGCCCTGCGGAGGGCGAGCGTTCGCAGAGACAGTCACGTTCGGCCACTGTCGTTCAAATGGCAGTCGCTCAAATGGCAGTCGCTCGGCTGGCGCGGACCGAACTGGCGACGAGTGACCTGCGGTCGCTCGCGGTCGGTGACGTCTTACTGACTGATACGGCACCCGGCCAACCTTTGGAGGTGCTCGTCGCCGGACGCCTCGGCTTCCATGCCGAGCCCGGAACGCTCGACGGCCACAAGGCGGTGCGTCTGCTCTCGCAGTGCAGCAAGTAGAAGAACGCGAGGTCGTGTGTGCGAATTTCAGAATTTGCTGCCCTCGACTTTCCAAAACTCAATCCTTCACCGGCAAGTTCTGAAATTCACGCACCCGACCTACAGAGTGATCCGTGGGGATTGCAAATGGATTTCTCGCCGGTACGCTTTGCTCGCAGTTTGGCTGTTCGAGCAATTGCCGTGTCTCAACGACAACGAATGGCCGCGAGCTTTCTTTCGTTGCAATTGTGTTTCAGGATTCGTTGCGAATGACCTCCGATCCCGCTCTCGCTCCCGTTGATCTAGTCACTGATTCGTTGCCCTCTGTGGAGGCCAGTGATGTCCCCGTCCTGGAACCCGCTCGCCGAGTGACGTTGAGTCCGACCGGCGGGGAGCAATTGAGAGCTGTGCCCTCAATTGATGTGGCGAAGATGGATCGCGATATCGACGCTGAGGCGGAGCGGGAAGCTCGCCGCGCGCGAGACGCCGCGTCTTTGATTCCTCACGGCAGCATCGCCCTCCCTCGCCCGGAGCATCTCGACACGGCTCTGGAAGACGAGATCAACGCGGCGCTCGCCGGCGATGCCGCGATGCCTCCCGGAGTTGCGGTCGCTACGTCGGCTGCGGCTGCGGAAGTGCCCGCCGAAGATTCGCTCGAACAAGGCGCAAAGGTGAAGGGCCGCGTCGCACTGATTCATGCCGACGACATCTTTCTCGATCTCGGCTGTCGCTCTCAGGGCGTGCTGCCAACTAAACAGTACGAAGGCAAAGAGCTTCCCGCCATCGGGGCGGAGATCACTGTCATCGTGCAGCGTGTGAGTCCGAACGAAGGTCTGATTCACGTCGGCCTTCCGAGCGGCAAGCAAAAGCTCTCCGGCAACTGGGACGAAGTACAAGTCGGGATGGTCGTTGATTGCGTGGTGACGAAGACCAACAAAGGGGGCCTGGATGTCACGGTTGGTTCGTTGCGCGGCTTCTTGCCGGCCGGTCAGGTCGAGCTCCGCTACATCGAAAACTTGGAGCCATTTGTCGGCCAAAAACTGCGTGTCAAGATCGTGGAGGCCAACAAGTCCAAGCGGAATTTGATCGTCAGTCGCAAAGCCATTCTCGAAGAAGAACGCCAGGAATCTCAACAGAAAATCCTCGCCACACTGGAGGTCGGCAATACGCTCGATGGCACCGTGACCACGGTGAAGGATTACGGCGCGTTTGTGGACTTGGGCGGTGTTGATGGATTCCTCCACATCGGCCAGATCAGTTGGCAGCACATCAAGCACCCGAACGAGATGCTCGCCGAAGGCCAGGCAGTGCAGGTCAAAGTCATCTCGATCAGCGAAGACAAGCAGAAGATCGGACTGAGCCTGAAGCAGCTCAGCATCAGCCCTTGGGAGCAGGCCGCGACGAAATACTTCCAAGGCCAAACAGTCAGCGGCACGGTGACGCGATTGACCGACTTCGGGGCGTTCGTGCAACTGGAGCCGGGTATCGAGGGCATGGTCCACATCAGCGAACTGGATCACAAACGAGTCAACCGAGTCGCCGACGTGGTCTCCGTCGGACAATCAGTGGACCTGCAAGTCCGCGAAGTGGATCCGATCAAACGCCGCATCAGCCTGTCGCTGAAGGCGCTCAACGCCAAGCCCGAAGCGGCCCCCGCGCCCGCCGAAGAAGAAGCCGCGCCCGCTGCACCTCCGCCGCGCCGCAAGACGCCGCTCAAGGGAGGCCGCGAAGTCGTCGCCGACCGTCCACAATTCGGTGGCCTGTTCGGTAACCCGGGCGATTACCACTAAGCTTCAAACAAGCGAGGTCGCAGTCGTGGGGCAGGTTTTTAACCTGCCCGTCAAACACGGACTCTGATTTCGAGTGAAACACGAAATGTTGAAA
>JAYVSP010000296.1:0-2448 GCA_043775215.1 Planctomyces sp.
GCCCTGAAAGGGCGAAACTCCACGGAGACCAAAGACATCCATTTGTTTCGCCCCTACAGGGCTTGCCACGTTTTGTCCGTCAAACCCAGGGCGGCGCTATGCGGCTGACGCCGCTCCGCTCTGCCCTGGGCTATCGAGTTTTTGCCCTTTGGGCCAGGACAACAGCGCAACTTCAATACGTACGCTTCGGGTTAGTGTGCGCGATCGCGGCCGTTCATTTCTCGGTCGCTGCCGAGGTTGTCGGCTTCTTCAAGCCAAGCACGTCCGGAAGCGAGGACTTCAGGTCTTCCATGGAAGCGGGGCGGCTCTGCACCAGCCCTTCTTTGTTGGTCAAAAACATCGTCGGCAGCGAGATGACACCGAAGGCATGGCTGGGCGGACTTTCCAGTCCGCCGGGTTCAAAAATCTGTGGCCAAGTCATGCCGTTTTGTTGCATGTAGGCTTTCACGCCGTTCGACTGGTTGTCGAGATTCACGCCGATGATCTCGAAGCCCTGGCTGCGGTACTGCTGGTACAAGGCACGCAGCTTTGGCAGATCTTCCGAACAGGGTTTGCACCAGGTCGCCCAGAATACGATGAGCACCGCTTTGCCACGATAATTGCGAATGTCGATCTTGCCTCCTTCCAGTCCCGCAAACGCCAATGGCAGCGAGCGGCCAATCACGTCCAAACGGATGAGCGCGCCGGCGGCCTTCTTGCCGGGAGTTGTCTGCGAATGACTCGTCGCCAATTCGCGGAACCACTTCCGAGCCTCCGCGACCTTGCCGGCGAATTCGAGTCCCGTCGCCAACTGCATCATCGCGTCGGGAGCGTCATCCCCCTTCGGATACGTTTCCACAAAGGTCGTCAGATCTTTGATCCATTCTTCCTGAGCCTTGGCCTGCTGAGCACTGGTCTTCGCGGATTGCACCGTGGTGGAGTATTCGGCCAGCATCCGGCGATACGTGATGTACGCCGGAAGCGAGGAGTTCGACTTCACCTGTTGCTTGAGCTGCGTTTCGAGCAGTTTGAGTTCTTTCAATCCGTCTTCGTACACGCCGGTTTGCACTGCGGACGTCAGGCCGTCGATCAATTGTTTGAGCCAATTCTCCTGGTCCGGCCCTTTCGTCGCTTTGACAAGTTGGTTGAGCACCGCCGCGCGGCGTGTGTTGAAGCGAACAAAGTCTGCCGGCGGCGATTCGGCGGTCGGAGGTTTCGCATCGAGTTCTTGCAGTTGTTTGACCAGTTCGGTCACGCGCGGGTCGGCCGAACTGTTGGGAGTTGATGTCGCCGCATCGGGCGTCGCCGACTGGCCGGGTTGCATCAGCACGCCCGCTACGAGCTGCACTTGATTCCCCTCGATCAGCAATGGGATTTGCGTCAGCTTCCAAACGTCGCCGACTTTCACCAGTTCGCCGATCTGGACCAACAGGCTGTTCTTGGGGGGTGTCCCTTCGGTTTCGATGATCGCCATCGCGTTTTCATAGAGGATCACGTCAGACTCTGCCTTGCCTTCGTCGGCCGGGATGACGCTGGGCATCGCGGACGCAACGTCGAACCGCATCCAGTGAGCACGCGGCGTCAGAGACTTGGTCTTAGTCAGCGCGTCGCGCAGCTTCTGAGCCGGATTACTGACGTTCGCCAGCAACGCCTTTTGAACGGACTCCTCGATCTTCAGCGTGTTGAGATCTTGAGCGTTGATCAGCACCAACCGCAGAGCCTCGGCGTCACCAGCAATGAACGCATTGACGGCAACTCGCGACGCTTCCTCGGCGGAAAGCTGCTTCCATTCGTCAATCGTGCGGTCCTCGTTCGAGTCAATTCCCCACCGCATGCCGCCGGTGTTGAGCCAGCGATATTGGTCCGGCTTTTCGTTGAAGTTGTTGTCGATCTCGCGATAGACCTCCACGCCGTTGTTGTAGTAGCGCCATTGATCGACGGTGCCATCGTTGTTGGTGTCGACAAATCGCCGCAGCACTTGGCCATTCGGCCCCGTGACCACCCACGCGGTCGCCTTGCCGAGTTTCTCCGGCTTCACCACGCACTTGGCATATTCCGCCGGCTTCGGCGTTTCGAGTTCGACGTCTTTCTGCCGAGGAATAAATTTCGTGAAGATGAATTCAGGCGTCGGCCCTTCGTCCGCGGATCGCACCGCCACGGCGAAACTCAGCAACCCGATTCCGACAAAACTTCCAATTAACCACTGACGTCGCATTCGTACCACTCCGAAAAACACGGTCAAGAGATCTCCTCCGCCAGCGAGCACCTTCGTAGCTGAAGTCGCCAGACTTCAGGAAGGCACGTTCAAAACCACTGAAGTCTGGCGACTTCCGCTACTTCAAGTCTTGAAGCGAGCGGGCGGAGAATCTAGCCCTCGGCCAAAAACGTGTCATCACGAGTTTTTAGAACCCGTCGCAACCGCGATTTCGTGAGCCGCAAGGCGCTAGCCGCGGGTTGTCTCTTTGCCAC
>JAYVSP010000297.1:0-13887 GCA_043775215.1 Planctomyces sp.
GCGAAAGTCACCCACGCGGAGACGCCACAGGTTTTCATCGCCTTCCATCTTCACGACGCCGTGAGGTCGCGGGTTATCGGCCAGCAACTCCACAGCCCGCACGATCCGCTTTTGAAGATCGGCCGGCAGTTTGGCGAGCGACTTCTCGGCGGACGGCTTGAAGTCGATGCGGTAGCGTCGAGCAGCCATCTCATTTCATCCCCAACCGAGCTTTGATATCCGCCAACGGGACGGAATCTTTTTCCTTCCGAGCCTTCTTCGCCGCCTTGAGGTCAGACTCGTCTTCCAGCTTCTCCAATAATTCCAAGTCTTCCATCGACACCAACGCCGCGACTCCCTTTCCCCGTCTGGCCAAGATGACCCGCTCGCCCGCGTAGGCGACTTTGTTGAGCGCCTCCGCCAAGTTGTCCCGAATCTCGGCAATTCCCACTTGAACCATGATTTCCCTTTCGCTTGACCGTGGATTCGTCCTCGTTCCGTTCATGTACATTATCGGCACGATGCCGTTTTCAGCAAGTCATTTCGTTTCCAGGACCAACGCCAAACGTTCGCGCACTTCGCCCCATAACTGACGTGAGACGATGTGCGAGAACAACGCGACCCGGTTTTTCTTGATTTGCGACTTCGGCGAAGTCCTTGGATTGAACTTCGCGGCGACAAAGACAACGTTGGTGTCCGTCCTCAAGCCTTCAAAGGCCAAGGCGGCGTGATCGACGTGACTGACAAGAAAGGCGGTAGCGGCGTGCTCGTGCTGGCATCTGAACTGGTCAACTTCGTTCGCATTCAACAACCAGGCGTTGATCGAGGAGGAGTCACTCTGCGTGCCAGTTACCTCGAAGGTGGTGACGGTGTTGTCTACACGCAAGACCGCAACGGTGCCGTGACCGACTGGATGCCGTCGAAGGCAGATGCGAAACAGCCCAAGATTCCGCTCCGCACCGACTTGGCGGATGACCTGCGGAAGTGGCTGGCAACGCTTCAAAACGAACGCCACGAGGCCAGTGACACGGATGGCCAGCGAATCGCTCTGACGTTCCAACGGAACGCGGGCGACGCTCTGCCGCTCGATACGCCGCTGTTCACGGTTCCGACCGGCTTGGTCCGCATTCTCGACCGCGACTTGATTGCGGCCGGCATTCCGAAACGCGACGAACGCGGACGCACCATCGACGGTCACGCTCTGCGGCATTCGTTCAGAACGCTGTTGAGCAAAGGCGGCGTTGCTCCGCGGACGGCACAACAAGCGATGCGTCACTCCGACATCCAATTGACGAAGAAGACCTACACCGATCCGAAACTCTTGGACGTGCAAGGTGCGTTGGACTCTCTGCCATCGTTGCCGCTGACAGACTCCCCGATAGCGAAACATCAAGCCGCCAAAGCCACGGCGACGGGTGACGCCCGAAGTTTGCTTGGACAACCGCTTGTACAAGGGCTTGGCAAAATCGGTACAAGCGAGGGCATTTCCGGTCATCCGCTGACCACGGCCGACTCCGACCGCTGATGCCGGCTTCATATCGTCTCGTTGCGAAAACCCCACAAAACCCAGCGAAAAAGCCTTGTTCGCAGGGTTTGCGAACAAGGCTTTTCAAATGGAGGCGGGAGGACACCAATAGAACTTTTTTTGGATGGCATAGCGGGATGGAATTCGGCATTGCGGCGGCTTTTTCCCGGTGAAAACGGACGAGAAGAGTAGGTGTTTGCTGAAACTTGGGGCGGTTCTGGCTACGCTGGTGGTCATGGAGCGACAGATCATAAGTTCTCTGACTCTGATTCATTCACGTCAGAATTCCAGTCAATAGATAGTCAAATAATAGAATAGTTTATGGCGAAGATTGTTTTGCATCCGTGGCAGTTTCTGTTGATTGGCGTGGCTGGGTGGATCAATCGGAGTCAGAACGAAGCCATTGAATATCTGCGGACGGAAAACAAAGTGTTGCGGGAAATCGTGGGGAAGAAACGGATTCTTTTGAACGATGATCAGCGGCGGCGGTTGGCGGTGAAAGGGAAAGTGTTGGGGTTGGCTCGGCTGTGCGAGTTGGCGGGGATCGTTACACCGGAAACAATTCTGCGTTGGCATCGGAAGCTGGTCGCGAAGAAATGGGATTACTCGGATCGACGCAACGGGGCCGATGCGACTGAGAACAATGGGGATGCGACCACTGAGGTCAAGTCAACCATCGGGCGACCACCAGTGCCGCAGGAGGTTGTGGACTTGGTGCTGAAGTTGGCTCGCGAGAATCCAAGGTGGGGGTACGACCGGATTCAAGGGGCGTTGGCGAATCTGGGGCACGACATCAGCGATCAAACAGTCGGCAACATTTTGAAAGAGCATGGCATCGAACCGGCTCCTGAGCGACAACGGACAACGTCGTGGGGGACGTTCTTGAACGCTCATTGGGATTCGCTCGCGGCGATCGACTTCACCACGACGGAAGTCTGGACGATGCACGGACTCGTCACGATGTTCATTCTTGTTGTGATGGAACTGAAGACTCGACGCATCGAAATCGCCGGAGTCACCGCCAGCCCGGACGGAACGTGGGTTCGACAAATGGCTCGTAACTTGACCGATCCCAAAGATGGCTTCTTGAAGAACTCAACCCACATTCTCGTCGATCGCGACACCAAGTTCCTGCCACTCCGCGACTTCCTGGAATCATCCACCGAAATCGAACCAGTTGTCCTACCGCCGCAAAGCCCCAACTGTAACGCTCACCTGGAGCGATTCATGTTGAGCCTCAAGTCTGAAGCCCTTGAGAGAATGATCTTTTTCGGCGAAGGCTCATTGCGAACAACTCTCAAAACTTATAGCGAGCACTATCACACAGAACGAAACCATCAAGGCCTCGATAACGAACTCATCGACCCTGGCGACGACGTTGGCCGCGCGACAGGCGACATCGAATGCCGCGATCGACTCGGTGGTCTTCTCCGCTACTACTTCCGCCGCGCTGCATGATCGTCGTGAGCTAATTCCGCTTCACGTTTCTTTCGTCACCCGAAGCCACGCACCCGGTGTACGCCGACGCCCCCAAAACGCCGCGAAATCACCGTGTCTCCACCGAAATCTCGACCGATCTCACCCTCGACCGGCCGAGGTTTCTCTCGCAATGCTGTCGAAAAGCCAAATCTTCAAAGAACTTAACTGACGGCTGACTTTTTTGACCACACGGGATTTGAGCGCACGCCATCGGCGCGTGCGCGCCCACGCCGCTGGCGTTGGGGTTAAACAAACCAACTCAGTGGCTGGGCGGCGGCGAATTCTGGAACGCTCGCGCGCGGAACAGGAAGTCGATGATGTTGCCTTCGTGAGGTTGCATCCAGTGGAGTTGAATCGTCTTCACTTCTCCGATGTTGAGGCGGTCGATGTTGGTGGCGTCGAGCAATTGCTGTGACCACTTCGGATCTTTGGTCAGGCACGAGGCGACCAATGTGCCGCCGATTTTCGAGATCATGTCTTTCTGCTCGCACTTCACGACCGAGGCGAACGGGAACATGTACTCGGTGTTCGCGATCGTCGGTTCGGTGCTGGTGCAGTGGACGATCGTCGGACGCAGGAAATCGTAACGCTCGTGAGCGACGTGGCGGTCGCCATTGCGGTACTTCGCAGAGACTTCGGTGACTCCGGGAGCTTTCACCAATTCTTCGATCTGCGCGTTGACTGCCTTCGCCGCTCCGGGCACGGTGAACGCGGCGAGCGGCGACTTCGGATCGTTCATCGGCAGCGGCGCGATCGGGCCGAGCCGTTTCGCCAGAGCTTCGGCGATCTCTTCGGTGTGCCGCGAGGCCCAGATGCCCGAACAAGAAATGCAGCTTCGGCCGCTGTTGACGAACACGCTATCGGCCATCAGGTCGAGATACTTCTCCCACTGATCGACCATGTCGTCGCCGAACAGAATCTTCGAGAAACCCGGCCCATGAGCCTGCACGCGCGGGTTGCCGTGATACCGCTCGACCGTCGGCGTGCCGCCGAAGATCATAGCGCGGTTGCAGGTCTCCAGCACGGCGGCTCCACATTCGGGACCGCCCGGATAAACGCAGAACACTTCGCGCGGCACGCCGGCTTGAGCGAACGCCTCGTACATGCGGTAGGGCGTCCACGGCTCTTGCGGGCCGGGCTTGAGTACCAAGCCGATCTGCAACGGAATGACCGGCATCCACAACGTATGCACGCCCGGCGAATTCGACGGCAGTACCATGCCCAGCACATTCGTCTGAGCTTGATAGCTGACCATCACGCCGCGGCTCTCCATGCCGTAGCCCTTGGTCAGAATTTCCAACGGCAGCCCGCGAGTCAGCGCCTCCAACGTGTGCCGCATGTTGCGGAGCACATAGGCATTCTTCTTCATGTTGCCAGCACACATGTGCTCCGGCAGACCGGTCGTCGCCGATTGCATCCGGCAAAATTCGGCCGGGCTTTGCGTTCCGTTGCCCAGCGGCAGCGTCGCGTTTTGATAAAGGTCCGCAGCCTTCTCGGCCATGCTGCAAAGCTGTTCGACAGTGAATTGGCGGAGGATGTCGCGGGCCTTCCCTTGCTTCCGCATATCCATCTTGATGATGCCGCCGTTCGCGTTATTCACCGTCGCGAGTTGCTCGCCGGTTTCAAAGTGGACGACCTTGTCCTTCTCCATCGACTCATACGGTTGGCCCCAGCGGATGACAGGAATTTCTAGCATGGCAGTTTTCCTTTGTTAACGAATGTGAATTCAGACGAGTGACGCCACTATGCTTTTCGCTTCTGCCGCTGCCGCTTTGTCTTTGTGATTTCGAGCGAAGCGACTTCTCCAATTTTGGCGAAGACAAACCTGTCATCCCGCGCGACAACAATCTCGTCACCCACCGGCGAAATTCCGAGGTAATGCTGTTTGGGAACTCGCAACTTCCGTCCGTCGGTCAGCCGAACGACAAACGGGTGAAATGGCTCGGCGTTATACACAGCCCGAATTTCATCGACCGTCATGAGAGAGTCCCTTAATTACGGATGAGCCACACGAAGAGCGGTAACAAGTTCCAAATCGAGAAAATTCCGCGTTCCGTCTTGCTCAAAAACAATGATGATCCATTTCGACGACGTGAACGACAGAAACTCTCGATGCGGGACACGGAATTCGCGCCCGTCCGCCAAATGAATGGTAAACGGCTCAAATGGCCGAGCGAAGTAAACGTCTTGGAGACATCGAAGCGTCATGGCTCAATTCACAAGAGGTTGGCTTGGTGGCCATCAATTTTTCATACCGTTCGTTTTGGTCGCCTCGGCTTTTTGAAGTCGAGCGACTCGATGTTAGACATTTTGATGAACACGAACGACTCCTTCAGGCCGATAGCGATTTCTTTGCCGGTTGGCGAAATGCCAATGTACTTTCGGTTTGAAACACGGAATTTTCGACCATCGTTGAGGCGAACGACAAATGGCTGAAATGGTTTCGTGTAGTAAGCGGCTCGAATCTCATCGGCGGTCATGAGCAAGTCTCGGTTCAAGTGGGAATCAAATCGTCCGTTTCATAATGGCGGAGCAAACCGCAAGGCCGTCACAAGTTCGAGATCGACAATATCTCTCGAACCGTCACGGCCAAACACAATGACGATCCATTTGGACGATGTGAATATCAAGAACTCCGGGTGCGGAATTCGCAATTCGCGTCCGTCAGCGAGATACATCGAAAACGGCTCGAATGGCTCCGCGAAGCACGCTTCTTCGAGAGGTTGAAGCGTCATGATCTAGTACACTCCCACCGTCGTCGTCGCCGCGAATTCATGGAACGGGCGAGTGCCGCTGATGCCGTCCCACGGGTATTTGTCGTGCGGCTTTTCGCGTTCGCCTTCGTCGCGTTCCATGAAGCCGGGGACGAAGAGTTCTTTGGTGAGCGTGTAGAGCTTCACTCGGCCGGTGCTGCCGTAGGGGACGACTTGGTTGTAGTCCTTGAACTCGACGGTCTCGATGACGGCTCGCGGTTGCGGGGCGTAGTAGGTGATCTTGAAGTTGTCGGCCGGGTCGAACGGCTTGCCACAGGCGAGGCCCATCAGCGTGTTGCCGTAGGTCGGCGTGATATAGACGTTCGAGCCGAGCAGTTCCTCGCGGCAGAAGCGATACCACTGCGGAGTGAACTCAGTGCCGCCGGCGAAAATGCCTTTGATGCCGGACTCTTCGATGCTGCTCCCCTTGTCCATCAGCTTCAGGGCGAGGGCTTCGAGCAACTTCGGCGTTGCGAACGCGCACTTGATGTCGTGGCCGGCGGAGAGAATCGTCACCGCTTGGTCGATGACGTGATCGGCATACGCCTTCACGCCGGAGATGTCCCCTTTCTTCAAGAGCTTGACGACCCAGCGCGGATCGAGGTCCACGCAGAAGCAGATGCCGCCGCGATATTGAGCGAGGTGCTCGACGGCCAACCGCAAGCGACGCGGGCCGGATGGGCCAAGCATCAGCCAGTTCGAACCGCGTGGAAAGTATTCGTCCGGCAGTGTGTCGGAGAAGTTCTCATAGTCGATCCAGTGGTCCTCAATGACCATGCGGCTTTTGGGGATG
Organism: Planctomyces sp.; assembly: GCA_043775215.1. GTDB lineage: Bacteria > Planctomycetota > Planctomycetia > Planctomycetales > Planctomycetaceae > SXKJ01. Next base: position 6,530 of record JAYVSP010000297.1, read on the forward strand.
CCGGTCGTACCACCGGTCTCGAAAACGTACACCGGCTTGCCGGCCAGTCCTTTTGGAATCCAGCGCTGAATCGGGCCTCCGCGGAGCCACTCGTCCTCGAAGTTCGGAAACTTTGTTAAGTCGGCAAAGCTGTTGACCTCTTTCAGCGGATCGAATTTGAATTCTTTCGCCTTGTTCAACCAAAACGGGCAGCCGGTCTCTGGGCTGAAGTGCCAGCGGACGGTTTGCCGTGTGTGTTCGTCGAGCAGTTCCAGGGCTTTGGCTTGTTTGGCGGCGAGAGTAGGTTCGCTCACGGTGAGTCAATCTCCTTCGAGGCGGGTGGGAAGCAGGATCAACGCGATCCGATCTTCGGCCGCGTGCAGTGTGGCAGGCGAAGCGGCTAGTTTATTGGTCGAGGCAAGCATTTCAACCCGCGTCGCACTCGGCGACACAGCGTCGACGTTTCCGTGCGGTAGGGTTCGTTGCCGTTTGACAACGTTGATCCATGACCTAGCTTTCAGCCGCATGCCCGTTGTCGTTCGCGCCCCGCTTGCGTGCGGAGACAACATCGCCGCGTCACTAGGGATTGGCCCGTCATGAGTTCCACCGCGAAAGCCAGTGAAACGAAGGATTTCCACCACGAAGCTCTGATCGCGAACGCAGTCCGGGAGCGGACGGATGCCGAGCCGGTGGCATGGGTCGACCGACGATTGACCGATCTTTTTGAGCGTGTCAACAAATTGCTCGGTGCAACCGAAACGGCCGACACTTCGTACCGGCCGAAGGCCCCGGAAACGCTGGATCAAGCGGGACTCAGCCGCGAAGAGGTCGAGTCGCTGATCATCAAATACTTGTACGCGCGCGGCTCCGCGTCGGGGCGGCAAGTCTGTTTGCAGATCAAACTGCCGTATTCGATTGTTGAGCCAATCATCCGCGATCTGAAGTTCGACCACTTGCTGTCATTGTCGGGTTCGGCAGAAGCAGGTGACTTCGAGTACAGCATCACCGACTCCGGGCGTGAACGGGCACGAGCCCTGTCCGCAGATTGCTCGTACTTCGGTGCGGCGCCGGTCAGTTTGAAGGACTATCTGATTGCGATGGCCGCTCAGAGCATCGCGAAGCAACAAGTCACTGCGGAAAATCTGCACGAAGCGTTCGCCGATCTGGTGATGAACAAGAAGATGCTCGACACGCTCGGCCCGGCGATCAATTCCGGCCGCGGCATGTTCTTGTTTGGTGAGCCGGGCAACGGCAAGACGAGTATCGCCGAACGCATCACACGTTGCTTCGGGTCGACCATCTGGATTCCCCGAGCACTCGGCATCGACGGCGAGATCATCCGCGTATTCGATCCCGGCGTGCATGAAGAGATCGTCGCCAGCAAGGAGGGACTGTTTGATTTGTCTGGCGTGGATGCGCGGTGGGTACAGATCGTCCGACCGACAGTCATCGCCGGCGGCGAATTGACCATGTCCGAACTGGAAGTCACGCAAAACAAGATCACTCGCATTTGCGAAGCGCCGCTGCAACTGAAGAGCAACTGCGGGACGTTCGTGATCGACGACTTCGGCCGCCAACGCATGCCGGTGACTGAGTTACTCAACCGCTGGATCGTACCGCTCGAAAAACGCTACGACTTTCTCAACGTCCCCAGCGGCAAAAAGATTCAAGTGCCGTTCGATCAGCTCATCATTTTCTCGACGAACCTCGAACCCAAGCAGCTTGTCGATGGAGCCTTCCTCCGCCGCATCCCGTACAAAATCCAGGTTCCCGACCCGACCGAAGAGGAATTCCAACAGATTCTCTCGCTCGTCTGTCCGCACTACGGTTTCGAGTACGACCGCGAGACGGTGGAGTACTTGCTGGCAACACATTATCGCGCGGTCAATCGCCCGCTCCGCTCATGCCAGCCACGCGATCTGCTGCTGCAAGTCCGCAACTATTGCACGTATCACCGACTTCCCAAGATCTTTAGTCGTGAAGCATTCGACTTCGCCGTGTCGAACTATTTCTCGGTCATGTGACTGATTCGCACCGACACGGCGTTTCAAATGTCAAATTTGAAATCTCAAATCTCAAATCTCAAATCTCAAATTTGAAATCAAGTGCGTCTGCAAAACTACGAATTCGGGTTCATGTGAGTGAGCGGCAAGGCGCTCACAACCCGTGATTTAAGTCTTGAAGTCGCACTAGTCGCCAGAGCTGAAACCTGGGCTATTGCGGGCCGTTCGATTCGACATCGATTATTCGTGCGGTGGGCTTGGAGAGATCGACTAGGACTGGTTGCGGCGTATTGACGGACGAAAAGTTACCGGCGGCGTCACGAGCATCCAGGCGGATATACAACCGCGACGGAACGCCTTGATTGACGTTCCACTGATAGCTGCCCGTGTCGGGTTGCCAGTCACAGATCCGCTCCCACGGCCCGTTCGGATTGGCCGAGTAGGCCAGCGAGATTGGCTTGTCACTGGGATTGTCGTCACTGATGCGCCACGCAATCGTGATTTTGTTCATCGCACCGCCGGCTCCCTGTTGGACTGGCAGCAATTGCACGGTTGGCGGTGTGCGATCCACCACAGTGACGATCGAAGGCTCTTCGGAAGATTGCGGCGGGTCATCGGCGAGACCGGCTCCACTGCGAACTCGGATTGCGAATCCGTAAACGCCGTCCTCGGGGACTTCGACGACGAACGGACTTTGCTTGTCTTGATCTTCGCCGTACTTCCACCATTTCTGACCGTTATTCTGGGTGACGAACAATTCCACCGCGCTGACGCCCGATGGGCCGACATCATCAATACGGTAGTTGATCTCAAACCGGTGTGCCTTGACCGCGCGGAAGCGGCCGTTGGTGGGGATGCGATTGCGATTCGAGCCCCACTCGGCAGTGTTGACCTTCCCTTGTCCAAGTCCTTGTCCTTCCGACATGGCAATCGAAGAGGGCTGAAATGGGTTGGTCGCCTTCGCTTCGGATGGAAATTTTGTAGTGGCGCTCGACGGAAAGCTCGGCGCCGGTGTGGACGGTGGAAATGCCGAGAACGGATCGCTGCGTGTCGGAGCATTGGTTGGCGAACTGGCCGAGAGTCCAGACGGAGTCGAAGGAAACGCGGGGAACGTCGGAGCAGAGCTGCCATCCGCGACCGGCTGCCTGTAATCGGAGGCGTCAGGCCGGCGTTTCATTTGGCCGGCTGGCTGTTGTCCGGCGGGTTGCACGACGACCGAGGTATTGGCCGACCCGACATTGCCGGCACGGTCTGCAAGCGAACCGCGGACGGAGACTTGTCCTCCATTCGGGACGCTCCACGCGGTCTGTCCCGCCGCCTGAGTTCGAACGCTGACTGGCTGCCAGTCGGTGCCGGGCTGAGAGTATTCCAGCACAAGTTTGGCCGGATCGAAATTCGCGTCCGAGGCACTCCAGGAGAGGCTGACTTTACCCGGCTCAGACGGCTGCAACAGCAACTGTAAGTCGGGAGCTTGCCGATCGACGACAACAATCAAACCGGGTTCGGTCACGTTTCCGTCGGGATGCAATTGATTGCGTCCATCGAGCGTCCGAACCGCGAACCAGAATTCGCCGTCGTTCTGTGCTTTGAAGTCAAAGCGGCTGGCATCGGGCGCGACCGTCTGGACATGCTGCCACTCGAGGCCGCCGTTCCGCGACAAGAACAGGCGAATTTCCTTGGCTTGCAGACGTCGCATTTCCGCCTGGTCGAATCGGTACGGAATGCGGAAGCTCGGTTGATTGGTGAAGATCGGGTTGGGCAATTGTTGTGCTCGGGCTTCCGCCGTAAACAACAAGCAGGCCAACATGATCGCCCAGCGAAGAAGCGGCTTCATACGGTCGTCTCCCACGTCGGTGCGAGCGTTCCGTGCTCCGGCAGCAAACGCCAGTCTCACGGAACATGCGCACGATGCACCGAACCTCTTCGTCCGTATCGGCGGTGAGCGTCGTAAGACTTGAAGCGAAAGTCGCGAAACTGCGGTTGTTTCCGACAAGGCAAGCTGTGGTGTAGGTTGGGCCTCTGTCCCGACTGGGCTGTTCGGACGTCGGACGGGGTGCGGCAAATTTGCCTGGCCCACACTAACCCGAAGCGCCAGCGAGGGCGGGCGCTCCACGAGACGACAAACGGAGAATGACATCTTGTCGAGCGCCCGCCCTCGCTGGCGCTTCGGGTTAGTGTGGGCTGCCAGGATTTGTGGGCACACCTGTCGGACGGTATCCCATCCTACGAGGAGCGGCACTGCTTCATCAACGCGACGTACTGCGAGGCCAAGTCGCGGATGCGATCCATGTTGCCGGACTCGATCGCCGACTTTTCGACCAGTTGGCTCCCGAGTCCGACCGCGCAAGCACCGGCTTTGACAAAATCGGGCAGCGTTTTGAGGTCGACACCGCCGGTCGGCAGAATGCGGATTTGTGGCAATGGACCGCGGAGCGCCTTCAAATAATTGGGGCCAACGCAATCTGCCGGGAACAGTTTGACAATGTCCGCACCCGCTTCCCATGCCGTCACAATTTCGGTCGGCGTGAACGCTCCCGGCATGACGAGCTTGCCGTATCTTTTGCAGAGCTTGATCACGTCTAAATTGAGAGACGGCGAAACGATGAACTCGGCACCGGCGAGAAGTGCCGCACGGCAGGTCTCTGGGTCGAGGACGGTTCCGGCTCCCAGCAGAATCTTCTGGCCCAGATCTTTCCGCACATCGGCCAAGATTTCCAGAACATTCGGGACCGTAAACGTCACCTCAATGACGTCGATACCTCCTTCATACAAAGCCCGCGCCACTCGGACGAGTTGGTCTCCGGAAGTGGCTCGAATGATGGCGACAATGCCGCAGTCCAGAACACGCTGCAGATCGGTGGGTGAACTCATTGAGGAATCCTTGAGGTTGAAGATGATGATCGTCGGTTATTGGTCGTTGGTAATCGATCAATTGGAAAAAATGAATCTATCCAATGTCCAATGATCAACGACCAATAACCAATGATCAATCTTCAAGCATCTTGGAGCCAACCGGTCTTGTCCCGATTCTCGTGGATGTTGATAATCTGCTCGTCTTGTTTGCCACCTAGGAGTTGACCGGTGATTCTGGCAGTTAGGCGTGTGAATCCACTGTCCTTGAAGACCAAGTTCTCGGAAGGGAATGGCTGGATATGGACGGTGGTGATTGCGGTTGCAGTGCTGGTGTTGTTTGCGATTGTGATCAAATTAAAAGAGTGGCTGCGAAAACGAGGAATGACCGAATCGTCACCGGAACAACTTTTGTTAGAGTTTCGCAAGGTGCATCAGCGCGGCGAGTTGTCCGCAGATGAGTATAAAACCATTCGCGAGCAGCTCTTTAAGAAATCAGGTGAAGCGGGTGGTTCGGACAATTCCGGGGGCGGACCTTCTGCCGGTGATTCGGCTGGAAGCTCGCAATCAATTGAGGACTGATGCCTTCCAGAAAGGGTGCCGATATCGGTGGTGACTCGCCTTTCAGACGGGTCATGGATTCGTTGTAACCGTGTTCATTCGAGCGGCATAAAACGCCAGAGTGTCACGTCTGGATGATTAGTTTTTACGAGTTGTTTCCAGGAGCGCACGGACGCTGTCTCCTCACCCGGCGAGAAGAACGTGATCGCCAAGCATATGGTGTTGAGGTTTAACCGACAGCGTTGAAGGAACCCACATGGCCTCTTCTGGAAAAGATTTTGGTCCGGGCAAGCGCGGCCCGACCACCGGCAAAAAAAACGCGAGTTGTTCGTTTTGCCGCAAGAGTTATCGCGAAGTCGGACCGCTGGTCGAAGGACCGGACGATGTCTATGTCTGCGGCGAATGTGTCGAGCTTTGCCAGTCGATTCTCGATCAAGAGCGTCGGCGGCGAGGCACTCCGCACAAACTCTTCTCGAAAGTCCCCTCGCCACGCGACATCGTCACGCATCTTGACCAATATGTGGTCGGGCAGGACAAGACCAAGAAAGTGCTCGCCGTCGCCGTCCACAATCACTACAAGCGATTGATGCTGAACACCGAGGCGGACAACGAGGTCGAAATCGAAAAGTCCAACATCCTGATGATTGGCCCGACCGGTTCGGGCAAAACGCTGCTGGCCAAGACGCTGGCCAAATTCCTGCAAGTCCCGTTCGCAATCGGTGACGCGACAACTCTGACTGAAGCCGGCTATGTCGGCGAAGATGTTGAGAACTTGCTGCTCAAGCTTCTGCATTCCTGCGATTTCGACATCGAAGCGGCTCAACGCGGCATCGTGTTCATCGACGAGATCGACAAAATCGGCAAGACGTCGAACAACGTCTCGATCACTCGCGACGTTTCCGGCGAAGGAGTCCAGCAAGCCCTGTTGAAGATGCTCGAAGGGACCGTTGCCAATGTTCCGCCGCAGGGAGGCCGCAAGCATCCCGAGCAGCAATACATTCAAGTCGATACGACGAACATCCTCTTCATCTGTGGCGGAACATTCGTCGGCTTGGAAGACATTGTCGGTCGGCGGCTCGGCCGCAAGATGATCGGCTTCGGACAGGACAACACGTCGCACGACGACAAGCTTCGGCGTCACGCGGCCATTCACGATACGAACGTGGAAGACATTCTCGAATATGGCATGATTCCCGAACTGGTCGGCCGCTTGCCAGTCCTCACAACGCTCAGCCGGCTTTCCGAATCGGACTTGGTCCAAGTACTGACCGAGCCCAAGAACGCGCTGATTCGTCAGTACCAAAAGTTCTTCGAGATGGAAGAAGCACATCTGGAAGTGACGGCCGATGCTGTCTGCGAGATCGCCAAGATCGCAATCCAGAAGGACACCGGCGCTCGCGGGTTGCGCAGCGTAATCGAGGGAGCAATGTTCGAGATCCTGTTCGAGCTTCCCGACCAAGAACCCGGCAAAAAGTATGTCCTGACTCCGGAAGTCATTCGCGGCCAAGCCCGCATGTTCCCCTGCGACGACTCTGCGGCCGCATGACGCACTCCAAATGCTGGCAGCAGCAGATCGCCGATGATGGCTTTGTCGTGATTCCACAGGTATTCGACGGCCAAGAGATCGACGGCCTCATCGGCGATTTGGTATTGGCTCTGCACCGTCGTGATGACGCGGACGGCCCGATTCGCGATCGCGCCGGGACAGTCTACGCCGGTCGAAATCTTCTGGACTTGTTTCCACCGACGCGGACGATTTGGTGCCGGCCGCCGTTGCACGAACTGCTCCGCGAGGTACTCGGCCCAGACGCTGGTTTGGTCCGAGCCTTATTCTTCGACAAACCGCCAGGGCGGACTTGGTCGCTGCCGAGCCTGTGAATCTTTCGAGCCGCGACCGTCAGGGAGTGTGACGGACAAGGACTTATGACCGCTCCCTGACGGTCGCGGCTCAATTCCTTCACAGGC
>JAYVSP010000298.1:0-2831 GCA_043775215.1 Planctomyces sp.
CGGCCTGCCATGTCAGGTCGATATTTTTCTTTTCGGCCATCAGTAGCATAGCTCCCGTTTGGCGTTCGATCATATCGGCCAAAGAAGCCTCGACCAGATGCAGTTCCATCTTGCCGCTTTCGATCTTGGCGAGATCCAAGACGTCGTTGATCAGCGACAGCAGGTTGCGGCCCGACGATTGGATGTTGGTGACGTATCGCCTCTGCTTGTCGGACAGATTGTCCGCAGTTTGCAGCACATCACTGAAACCCAGGATGCTGTTGAGCGGCGTGCGGAGTTCGTGGCTCATCGTCGCCAGAAACTCGTTCTTCAAGTTATTGAGTTCGTACAGCCGCAGATTGACGCGAGCCAATTCATCGACCTTGCCGTCGAGGTCCACGTTGACGTTTCGGAGTTCTTCCTGCACGGTCACCAGGTGCCGCAACATGCGGTTGAACGCGTGTCCCAGCTCTTCAAACTCATCGCCCGACCGGATGTCGGCTCGCATGTCGAGCTTGCCGTGAGCAATCGCATCACTGACTTTCTTGAGATGCAGTACGGGTTTCGTGACGACATATCTCAGCACCAAATAGATCGAGACGATGGCCAACGCGACCTTCAACAACTCGGCTGAAATCACGAACGCGTTCGTGCCGTGCAGCGGAGCCTGGACGCTGTCGAGCGGCAGCGTGATCTTCGCCGCGCCGAGGAAATCTCCCTTTTGCCGTGGCGTTTCCCGGCCGTCGGCATCGACACGAACTTGGTGTTCGTGACAGCGCAGACAAGACTCCGACGCGTACAGAGCCGCATAGTACTGATACTCATTCTGCTCGCCCCCCACGAGCGTAACGACCTCTTTCTTGCCCGACTTCAATTTGTCCATCGCCTCAAAACCGAACGTGCCTACCGCTCGGAATTTGGGATCCACTCCAGGACCGGATGACTCGGCAATGAGCGACCGCTTGCTCCCTTTCAGATCCTCGGACTTCAAGTCGCCACCCAGTTCGTCGATCATCGCGTCGAATTTGGCATTCGCAATTTCTCCCGCGTTCCAGACGGCGAAGGCATGAGGACGCGGCTCACCGTCGGCGGCCGCTTCCAATTTGAAGTTCTTGATGGCCCACTTCCAGTGAGTCTCCAGAACGACCGTCGAAACCAGTGACCGAGCCGTCGTTCGCGTCTGCCGTTCAATCAAGCTCGATGTCTGCCAGCGGTACAGAAAGAACGTGCCAACCGCCAACAGCGTCAAACCGGTGCCGAACAATAACAAGCACTTCAGTTCAAAGTTGGTCTCGCCAATCAGACGCTTCAACGCACGGTACGACATGCGGCCGAGTTTAGCAGGGCGGGGAACTGGAGACAGGCGTCGCAAATGTCCAAATCCCAAATCCGAATGTCCAAATTCCAAATCCCAATGTCCAAATCCCAATGTCCAGATCGAATTTGAATGTTTTTATTCGTCGTGTCCTTCGATTCGTCGTTGTCAATTCGGCCTGGACACGGAACATTTACGACGAATCGAAGGCCACGACGAATGAAAACGTTGAGATTTGGACATTGGGATTTGGGATTACCTTTTGGACATTGAGATTTGGACATTGGGATTTCATCTCTGGCATCTGCGGCAGAAAAACGTTGATCGCTGCGTCTGCACGATGCGGACGATTTTGCTTCGGCCGCAAGTCAGGCAGAGTTCGTCCTGGCGGTCATAGACACAGTGCGAATTCTGATACCCGCCGCTCTGGTTGAGAACATTCCGATACGTGCCGTCGCCCAGCGTCGAACCCTCGTGCTGGATCGCCGTCAACAACACGCTCTGAGTCGCCGTATGCAGTCGTCCGATCTGAGTTCGACTCAATGAGCAAGCCGGACGTAACGGGGAAACGCCGGCCTGATGCAGAATCTCGCTGGCGTACAAGTTGCCGATCCCGGCCACCAACTTCTGATCCAGCAACGCCACTTTGATCGGCCGAGCCGTTCGCAGGCAGGCCGCTCGCCAATCGGCCGCCGTCAGTAACAAAGCGTCCAGACCCAGTGAGTCGCCTCCCAACCGCCGAGCCAATTCCTCCGCATCACACAACCGAACGACTCCCAATCCCCGCCGGTCCCAAAACCACACCGACGCGAGAGACCCATTGCCGGTCATTCGCCATTCCAGCCGCAAATGTTCGCGATCCGGCGGATCGGCAATGAGCATCAGCCCCGTCATGCGCGGCTCAATGACGAACGACTCATTGCTCGACAAATCTAATACCACCCGCTTGGCGACACGACGCACGGCAATGACCTCGCGTCCTTTCGCTCGCCGAGCCATTTCCTCGAATGGCGGCGATAGATTCAGCGGCCGGCAAATGCATGGGCACTCGCGGAGCGCGCGAATTCGTCGCCCGACCGTCACGTCGCGAATCCCACGCACCATCGTTTCGACTTCGGGAAGCTCGGGCATGGTCAGAGGTCAGAAGTCAGAGGTCAGAGGCGTCAACCGGCGAGATTTTTCTTCATGTCCGGTTCCCTCGCCCCGATACTCCGGGGAGAAGGTTAGGGAGAAGGGCATGAGGGACTGGCGACTCATCAAGGTTGCATCTTGTCCTGAGCCGCAATCGCTCGCAAGCAAAAGCGATCGTGTCGTGGTCGTTGTGTGTCCGCTACACTTCCTCCTGATTCAAGTCTTTGACTTACGTAGCGTCCCTCTCCCTGGAGTACCGGGGAGAGGGACCGACGCAAAAAGCAAAGCAAAGCAGAAACAAAACAACAAGGACCGGCGCAGAAATAACTGTCTGGAGTAGCGGAACTCGTGAGAGTTCCGTCCGAAGTCTCACGACTTCGGCTACGACAGTTATTGATGCGCCGGT
>JAYVSP010000299.1:0-10012 GCA_043775215.1 Planctomyces sp.
CCCGTAGCACAGGCGGCTCGCCTGTGAATTCCACGAAAAAAGCCACAGGCGAGCCGCCTGTGTTACGTTTTGCAACCTGGGGAGATTCATTTGCTCGGCAATTCGTTTGGAGCAGCGCTTTCGCGAGCGGACTGTTCCTCAGCATCGGCCCGGCCGGGATTGGTTTTTGGGATCCGCATGCGTCGACGTCATTGTGGCAACTCTATTCACATGACCCTCGCACGGATCAGTTCGCGAAAGTGTTATCGCAAATACCGCGGACAGCGCGTGTCGCCTCGACCGACTTCGTGCATCCTCGATTCACGCATCACGAGCGATCCTACGACTACAGCCACTATCGCCGCCGAATCGCCGGTTATGCTGACCGCGTGCCCGACGATACCGATTTCATTGTGATCGACACGCGTCATCCTTACAGCGACATCCGGACGCCGGATCAGTTGCGCGAGCTTCGTGAAGAACCGGACCACTGGGAACTGCTTCCCGACCAAACAGAGGGCTATTTCATCGCGCTTCGCCGACGAAGAGAAACACGACAATGACGATTCCAGAAGACATGCGTCACGAAATCAATCCGGCGGTTGACGGCGTCGCCGGAACAAAGGCGTCTGGTGACGACCTTCCGCAGTTGGCGTGCGGTTGGGTCGTGCGCGAGTATGAGATCGGCGGCCACGTCTTGAAGTTGACGGTGCCGAATCGGCCAGATGACTTGCTCGACGATCGCGAAGTATTGTCGGCGAATGAACGAGACGACTACATGCCCTATTGGGCGTACCTCTGGCCAGCCGCGATCCCGATGGCTGCCGCGGTCCTCAGTTCCGACTGGCCACTGGGAACTCGTGTGCTGGAATTGGGCTGTGGCGTCGGAATGGTCGGCATCGCGGCATTGGCAAAGGGATATCGCGTATCGCTGACTGACTACGACGCGAAGTCCGTCGCCGCCGCACGACACAATGCGCAGCTCAACGGGTTCGATGACTTCGAGGCATTTGAACTCGATTGGCGTCACCCGCCGGCGCGAACGTTTCCGGTGATCCTCGGTTGCGATCTGCTCTATGAACAACGCAATCTGTCACCGATCCTCGACCTGCTGGAGGGCATTCTAGAACCGGGCGGCACTTGCTGGCTGGCCGATGGTGGACGCCACGTGGCGCACCAGTTTTGGTATTTGGCGCGAGAACGAGGTTACGCGGTGACCATACGTGACCAGGAAGGCCATGAGCTTTCAATGCCTGGACTCGACTATCAGCTATTTCAGCTCTGCCGAGGCCGATGAGTCTGACCCCAAGCAACCGACCGCTCGCCCGCAGATTCATGCTGACCGGCAAGATTGGAACGAGCGAGCAGTCTCCTGATTCGTGGAGGTCGGCTGTGTCCGTTGTCAGTGAAAACTCTGACCTACGTTGTTGACATTGGTTTGAGAGAGCGACAAGGCATGAATCCACCGACACGGAGTCGGTGGAGGAGTTGTGTCATGACAGCGACTGCGAAAACTGCGAAGCCTCGGCAGCAAGAACTGGAAGACGCTTTGCGCGAGCGCGATCTCGTTGTGCAGATGCTCACGCAACGGCTGGAGCAAGCGGCCGATCAATTGGATCGCTTGCAGCGCAACGGCGCGGATCGCCGCGGATCGGGGGCAATGGGATTCCCGCCCGAGTTGATTGAGAGTCAGCAAACTCTGCTGGAACAGATGACGCGCGTGCTGGGCGAATGGGAGGAAATTCAGGCGGGGCCGATGCTCTGCCGGATCGACACACAGATTGGTGAGCTGAAAGACTTGGTGGCATCAGGCAGCGTGTCCCCAGCGACGTCACTCACTTCCGGCCAAGCGGCCGGCAAGGCCGCCGCTCGGCCGGCGGCAAAAGCCAATTCCAGTGCTCCGTTAGACTCCGGATGGGAGGCGATCAAGGCCGCGATGATGGCGGGCGAGCCCGTGGTCGACTTCACGGCGCCACTGAACTCCAAGCCGACCGCGGCGCCGACATCCACCGAAGAGATCGCCGCGCAACACGGTCACGGTGCTTCCGCCGTACTGGAGCCTCCGCAACCAATTCCCGATCCGCCTCCATTTGTCGATATTTCTGCGGCGACGATCGATGAATTGCGAGATGCGGTCCAGTCGCGCGACGATTTCATCTCGATGCTGATTCGCCGAATGGTGGCCATGGATCAGTCGACTCGAGTTCCTGATTGGGAGCAACTCAATCAAGCTCCGACCGAACTGCGCCAAGAACTGGAGGAGCTCCGCCGGCAATTGCAGCAGAAACTGCGAATTGCCGAAGTCGACTTGTCGCTGCAACGTGCTCGACTGGCTCGCGAAGACGCCAAGTTGCAGGTCAAAGCCGAACACGTCGCGCGGCAGATGCGGCAGATGGGCTTGTCCCCGGATGAGCCGATTGCGTCACCGACTAACCCCATCCGACCGGCCGCCGAACTTTCACAAGGCCGTCGCTGGATGAACTTCTTGCAGCGACCCGGCAGCACGTCGGACCCGTCGTAACGCATTCGTGTGACTTTGTGTTTGGTGGCTGTCACTCTCGCATTTCAATACGGGGTATCGGCAGGGCTGGCTAGTTCGTCGCATTGGGCGAATTGTAGAGTGGGTCGAGTCATCGAGACCCACCATGAACTGCGAATATTTTGGTGGGTCTCGATGACTCGACCCACCCTACGATTGAAAAACTAGCCAGCCCTGCCAGACCTATCCTGTCCATTGATTGCTATCGTTCCGACGAGGCTCTGATGCCGGATTTTGTCGCTCTTGATTGGGAACATCTACAAGTCTGCGGCCTCGATGCCGAAGTGACTGCGGAGGGAGTGCGCGTTCGCCAGGCGTTTACACTGACGTGGCCGGAGGGTAAGTCGCCGGATGTTGATGCGCTCGCCGCCGGTGGATGGCTGCACGAGCAATTTCAGTCGCTGGGCCTCACAGCGAAGAGCGTGCTGGTGACGGTGCCTCGCGAGGATGCGGTGGTTCGTGTGCTGGAAGTGCCCGATGTGTCGGATGCCGAATTGCCGGATGTCGTCCGCTTTCAAGCGGCTGCGAAATCGACTCGGCCACTCGATACCCAGTTGCTGGATTATCTGCCGTTGCCGCGGCGCGAGGGAACCGCTGGCCGCGAAGTGCTGGTGGCGATGATCGGCAAAGAAATCATCGAAACGCTGCGGCTGGTGTTATCCAGAACCGGCTGTGAGTTGGCGGGAGTTAGCCTGACCGGAGCCGCAATGGTTGAATTGCTGGCACGCCTGGAGCAGGCCGATCCGTCGCAACCGCACGCAGTAGAGTTGGCGATCATCCGACATCAACATCGCGTAGAAATCTCGCTGTTGCGGCAACGAGGGTTGTTGCTGACGCACTCCGCGCGGCTGCCCGACGACGCGATCGAGCCGGACCGCCAACGGCAGGCGGTCGTGGCGGAGGTCAATCGCAGCTTGGTCGCTTTGAAGCGGCAGCATCCGGAATTGACGTTGTCGCGGACCTGGCTGTGGGGTGATGCGGCGGAGAACCGCGATCTGGGTGAGGTCATCGGCAAACGCTTCGCTTGCGAGGTGCGCACCGCGGACCCGTTGACGATTCCAGGTCTACTGATGGCGGATGTGACCAAAGTTGCTTCACATGCCCTCTTTACCGGGCCGGTTGGATTGTTGCTCAGCCGGTCGGAGCGCATGGCCGAAGCCCTCGACTTCTTACATCCACGTCAACCAGTCGTGCCGCGCGATCTGCGGAAGATTCTGATACCGGCGGTGACGGCGGCTGCGGTTTTGTTGTTCGCCGGCGCGTGGGGCCTGCGAGCGGCCCGCATCAGCGCGTTGAAAACTGAAATCAGCGACCAACAAAAAGCGATCAAGAGGCTGGATGAAACTCTGAAGAACTCGCAGCCATCGGTGAAGAAGGCGGACACAATTCAGAAGTGGGTCGATCAGCGCGTCGCATGGCTCGACCGGTTGAATGAACTCCCGCGAACGATGCAAGGGACTAATCGGTATTATGTCACCAAGCTGACCTGTCAGCCCGGCACAACCGGATCATTGGGAGCGATTCGGGGCAACGGCTTCGCGAAGGAGCGAGACGACATCGAAGAACTAACGGCACGTCTGACCGCGCATGAAGGAGTCACCGTGTTTCCGCACGAAATCACGCGACCTGCCACGGATGGCGATTATCCCTTCCGATTCGAGTTGGATGTTTCGTGGAATCCAGTGACGAAAGAGAAGAAACCGGTCGCGGCCAGCAGTAAGAAATGATGCGAACGGGAGCGAAGGGGTCGGGAGTCTTTTTCAGGTCGGCAATGTTGCCGAATAACCTTCGAAGGCGAGTGTCGCCGACCTGAAAAAGACTCCCGACCCCTTCGTTCTGGAGATCTTCAGGCTTACGCCTGGAATTCGTTAGTGTCAGGAAAATGGAAAATTGTTGACACGAACCGATTCCAGGTGCGACCTTCTTTGCCCCGAAGGGCTAACGGGTGTCTGTTTCAACGATGAAGATTGAGCGAGGCTCACAATGTTCGATCAAGTAGCGCGCCGTGAGTTTTTAAAAGCCAGCGGGATTGCCATTGGCTGTGTCGCCACGAGCACTGTCGGGCCTTCAACAATACACGCGGCAATGTCCGAGGCTCCTCCCGCCAAGCGGGCGATTGTCCTGTTCCTGCAAGGCGGCTGTTCGCAACTCGACACGTGGGACATGAAACCGGAGGCTCCGACGGAGTATCGCGGTGAGTTCGATTCCATCGCGACGGCGACGCCGGGATATCGCGTGTGTGAGCACATGCCGATGCTGGCTGCGCGGACTCAACAGTTCAACGTCTTGCGGAGCGTGCATCACGGGACGCCCAGTCATGAGGCGGCGATTCATTGGGTGTTGACTGGTTATGACTATCCGGGAGCCAATGTCACGACGAAAAATCGTAACAATCAGCCGTCGATCGGCTCGTTCGTTGCGAAGGTGCGCGGACCCAGTCGACCGGGATTGCCGGCATATTTTTGCGTGCCGGATAAAGGGCAGCTCGGCGATCGCGTGCGTTATGCCGACTCGCATTTCTTGGGCATGGCCTATTCGCCGTTCGAGTCTGGTCCCGTGCCGGTTGATGCCGAGTCGCCGTATCGAGTGCCTCAGCCGTTGGTGATGTTTCGGGACATGGCGGTGACTCGTTTCGCTGAGCGGCAAGGTCTGTTGCAGCAATTTGACAACTTTCGACGAGACGCGGATGCCTCCGGCATGATGGCTGGCATAGATCAGTTCCGCCGCACTGCGCTCGACATGATCATTCATCCGGTCACTCAGGCCGCGGTCGACCTCTCGAAAGAGACACCTGAAACGCGGCTGCGATACGGCAGCAACAAATTCGGCCAGCGAGTTCTGATGGCTCGGCGATTGGCCGAAGCGGGCGTCCCATTCACGTTGGTCAATCTGGCCGACAATCAAGATTGGGACACGCACGTTGGCAACTTTGCGTCGATGAAAACTCGACTCTTGCCGCTGTTCGATCAAGCGGTTGCGACGTTGCTCGATGAGCTGAGGGAGCGTGGCTTGTTGGATTCAACGTTGGTCGCGGTCGTTTCGGAATTCGGACGAACACCGAAGATCAACAAGGACTCCGGACGCGATCACTGGAGCGACGTGTTTTCGGTCATGCTCACCGGCGGCGGTTTGAAGTCCGGCCAGGTGCTCGGCACGAGCAACGCACGCGCGGAAATTCCGCAGGATCGGCCAATCCACTACAACGATGTCCTGGCCACGATCTATCGGCAACTCGGCGTGCCTACCGACCGCATCTTCATGCACGAAGGACGCCCGGTGCCCGTGCTGTATCACGGGACACCAATTGCGGAGTTGATCTAACCGTTCCGTGTCGATTTCTTGAAAAGCAGAGTCATGCCTTCCGTTCCCAATGATCGCGGCCCGCGTCCAGTTCCCCTGGTGGGACTGGTGGCTGTTGTTTGCGGTGTCGGCTTGCTGCTGGAAATCGAGCGGCTGTCGTCCTTGGCGGAGCTCTTTGGTGGATTTGGCCGCTGGCTGTTGATCGCGATCGGCGTCTATCTGGGACTGTGGGGCGTGAAGCAATGCGTCACTGCCGTGAAGCCCGATTGGCGGATGTCTCGCTTGCCGCGGTGGAACCGGCATCGGATGGCGGCCACGCGCGAAGGAATCATCTATATCACGATCATGAGTGTGATGTTTATTGGCTCGATCGTGGGGCGGAACAACATGCTGATGTTGGTCTTCGCGATGATGATCGGGCCATGGGTTATCAACGGCTGGATTGCCTTTTCGATGCTCAAGCACACTCGCGCGCGGCGTTTTTTGCCGCGACGCACAATGGCCGGTGAACTCGTCTCGATCGACGTGGAAGTCGAGAATCGAAAGTGGCTCTTGAGTTCGTGGCTGCTGGTGGCTCGCGATCAAGTCGCGCATCCACGCGACCGGTTTCAGGCAACGACGTTGTTCGTGCGCATTCCGGCGAAACAGAAGCGGGTCGGACGTTACTCGGTGCGGTTTTGCCAGCGAGGCGTTTATTCGTTCGGTCCGATTGAGTTGACGACTCATTTTCCGTTGGGACTGGTTGAACGCGGCCTGTTGTGTGACGAGTTTTCGCAGCTCATCGTGCATCCGCGAATCGGCCGGATGACGTCGCGATGGCGACACGATCTGTGGAATGCGACCGAATTGACTGAGCGGCGGACGACGCGAGCCGGCCTGTTTGACGACGAGTTTCATCGCATTCGCGAGTTTCGTCCGGGAGACAATCCGCGAGCCATTCACTGGCGCACGACCGCGCGCAGCGGCGAGTTGATGGTGCGGGAGTATCATCAATCGCGCGACCAGGAATTGGTGCTGCTGGTCGAGCTGTGGCAACCACCTCATCCGACCTCTTCGGACTTAGACCGAGTTGAGTTGGCGATCAGCTTCGCGGCGACGGTCGCCTACGATCAATTGCGTCAGTCACGAAACGCTCGTCTGAAAGTGTTTGTTTGCGGAACGGAAGTTTTTCAGACCGATCAATCCTCCGGGTACGAGTTAGTGCTGGACCACTTGGCCTCCGCAGTAGCATCCGTCTCCGCCGATATTCGTCCGTTGATCGAAGAGGCGGCCGAAATGAGGTCCGCGAGTACTCGGTTTGTGATCGTCTCTTCACGGCCGGGCACTGAGGTCCAATCGCGGTTTGGTGTTCAGGCTGGCTTTGCGGACGACATCTGTCTTGCTGCGGAAGCTCAGGCACTCGCGCCGTACTTCGTGCTGGAGGACGACGCATGACGGCGATGCTGCAATTCAATTTGTGTGGACTGACAATTCTCGGAAGCATCATGCTGGCGTACGGGGAAGGGACCGGCTTTCCAGCCGCGCTGACCGTGCCGTTGGCAGTGCTGGCCCTGTTCGTGACGGAGCGTTGGAAACTGTTTCGGCTGCCAACTCGTTGGGCCAACTTTCTGGGTATCGCCGCATTTGGTTTGGGGGCTTTGGAGCTGAGCCAGGGAAACATCGAAGCTCGTTTGCTGTCGCTGGCTCACCTGTTGGCGTACTTGACTTGGATTGTCCTCTTTTTAGAGAAGACTCCCAGCTTGTATTGGACCATGTGCGCGTTGGTCTTGTTGCACGCCGCTTTGGGAGCCGTGTTGACGTCATCGGGGCTGTTCGGCCTGATGCTGGGATTTTTCTTGGTGGCCGAGATTTGGACGTTGACGGTCTTCACGCTGCATCGCGCGAGGCAGACGTACTCGGAAAGTGCGGCCTCGCTGCCGTCGGGCGTTGCCGCCGGCACAGCAATATCGGCCGACGGCTTTCTTTGGAATCGACGCAGCCAGCCGGTCAGCTCCGTGCAGTTGGATCCGCATCTCCGCTGGATCAGTTGGCCGTTTATCTCGGGCGTCGCGGTGACGGTGCTGTTGTCCGCGGGACTCGGTAGCCTGTTCTTTTTGTTCACGCCTCGGATTTGGGTCGGCGGTTTGACGGCGTTCGGTGAAGAACCGGATCAAGCCTTGAAAATCCTGCGGACCGGTTTCGCCGAGGAAGTTCAATTGGGAGACGTCGGCCAAATTTTGGAGAGCACGCACCCGGTATTCGAGGTGCGTCTGATGGATCACGAAACTGAGCATCCACTCTCGGTCGAGGACTACGCGCTCAAGATGGAGTTGGATGAGCCGGTGTTTCGCGGTTCGGTGCTGGGCGAGTACGCGAACGGCAAGTGGCGCGTCGGCACGAGCGGCTCGTATGACGGTGTCGAGCCAATCTTGGCCATGCCGAGCAACTCGAATGTCGTGCGTCAAGAATTTCGATTGGAGCCGACTGATACGACCATTCTGTTCGCGATGCCGCCTCATGTGGCTTGCCGGCTGGAGAGCAAGAACGGCGCGGTGATTTCGCGGCGGCTGACTGCGGAACTTCGCCGGGACGATGCCTCCCCTGGCCGGAATACATTGAAATACGTTGTCTTTTCCGAAAAACCGTCGAACCGGCGTCGCGGTGCCGCGCGGGGTGTCCACTTCGCCCGAATCTACAACCGCGAACGAGATTACTACTGCCGCCTTCCGCAAAACGGACTGGAGCGGATGCAGGCGCTGGCTCAGCGCATCGCTCAGAACAGCGACAACTCCGCGTCTCCGATGGAAGTCGCGCGGCGCTTGGAACAGTATCTCAAATGGTCTGGCGAGTATGGCTATTCGCTCGACGTGTCGATTGACGATCCCAAGATCGACGCGGTCGAAGACTTTCTATTCAACCGCAAGGCCGGACATTGCGAATACTTTGCCTCCGCACTGGCGCTGATGCTTCGAGCCGTCAACATTCCAGCTCGGTTGGTGAGCGGCTTCAAAGGGGGCGACCTTAACCCGAGCACAGGCTATTTTGTGGTACAGCAACGACACGCCCATGTGTGGGTTGAAGCCCTCATCGACCGCCAATGGCTGATTTTCGATGCGACTCCGGCCAGCCGTTCCGACAGCGTCAAGGCGCTGGCCCCAAAAACAAATGTGCTCACGAACATGGTGAGGATTGTCTCGGATCTATGGTCGCATCACGTGGTGGGGCTATCTCTTTCCGAGCAGAACACCAGCTTGTACATGCCCCTGAAAGAATGGGCGGCTTCAGCTTCCGACAGTCTGCGCGAATCGGTCGACGACTTGCTGGAAGGGGATTTTACCGGCAACTTGTCAGAACGCCCGTGGATGTCGCTGCTGATTGTCTCGATGTCGGTTCTCAGCGGGAGTGCTCTGATCTGGCTCATTCGGCGTGCTGGGTCAAAAGCTCCGACAGGAAACAGCACCCGACTATCTGGCCGCTGGGGGCTTTTTCTGAGATGGCTGTTGCCGAGCGACCCGATCCGCTGCGGTGGCCACGATTGGCGTAGCCGTCTATCGCGGTGGTGGTCCGCGCTGTTGATGCGTCTGCGCGGCGAGTCGGTGCCGCAACGTCTACGTGTTGAGTTTTATGAACGCTTTCTGCGCGTGCTGCGTGCTGCGGGACTGGAACCGCTGCCGACCCAGACTTCACTGGAATTCATCAGTGACACTCACCTGCGTTGGAGTGAGCGGCTTCCATCTCCGGAACTTCTCGGCGTGCCGCGGAGCATCGTCACTCAGTTCTATCGAGTCCGCTTTGGAGGCGAGTCTCTCTCGGCCGACGAACTGCGGCAACTGGATCTGCAGTTGATCCAACTAGAAGAGCAATGGCGCCGCCGCTCACTCTAATAAACCTGAGTAGCCTTCGGGCCGGCAGAAATCGGTCGTTTTGCGGCGGGTCGGCAGAATCATTGAAGATCAGAATCATGAGAGCCCCAATATATTCTTCACGCGGCACAAAATGAGGCCGTGACTGATCAGCCGGAACGCGCTAGCGCGTCATCAAGACTTAAATCACGGGTTGTGAGAGGCAAGGCTCTAGCCGGCGTCAGCCGGCGGACATCCCCCACTTCTGAAGACAAATTTTGAAACACTCATCTTCGCTGATCTTCACGAATGACTTCTGGTTGTTCTGCCTTCATGAGCGAAGATCAGTGGAGATCAGCGTTCCTGTTTTCTA
>JAYVSP010000300.1:0-3570 GCA_043775215.1 Planctomyces sp.
TGGCTCTTCCGGTGTTCCGGGGAGGCAAGTTTCAAAGCCACGGATGAAACACGGATTGAACACGGATCAGGACAGCGAACAAGGCCAAGAAGAATCGAGTGATGTCACGGAACGAGGGTGCGTAACGGTTTCTAACCTCTGGCTTGGTCCGTGCTTTTATCCGTGGCAAAAAACGGTTGTCGGGAATTCCCGTCCGCCGCTTCTTTTTTTCCAATTCCCTGCTTCCGGTCCTGATCCGTGTTCAATCCGTGTTTCATCTGTGGCGAAAAATACTCCCCGAAGTGACCTCCCTGGATTACCGAATGAGCCCAATCAAGCACAGCGCCGGCAAATTCCATTTGAATCAACCGATTGAGTTGCTCTGGCCGCGACTGCTACGGAAACTGGGTGCGAGTTGCTGGAAATCTCGGTGCGTCATGTCAGTCAAGTCGCCAAGCTACCGTGGCATCACCGTGATCCATTCGATCGAATTCTGATCGCTCAAACCGAGTGTGAGAACTACACGATTATTGGCTCAGACGTTCAATTTGATGCCTATGGCTTCTCCACGGATTTGGTAACGATTCCCTCTCGACCACTATTTTGAGCATTTCACTTGTCGCGTGTCTGGAGACTTGAACATGTCAGCCACTTTGTCCAAAGCGGATAAACTGCGAAGAACGAAGTCTGCTGGGAATATCGCCAAGCCGGTTCGTTCCGCCAATGGAACGGTCGATGTGCTGACGCTCGCGGAAGCGGCGAAGTATTTACGTGTGACGGAAGCGGACGTCTTGAGTGCGATTATCGAGCAGAAACTTCTCGCTCGGCGAGTCGGCAAGGACTGGCGGTTTCTCAAGACGGCGATTCAGCAGTGGTTGCTGGCTCCGCAATTGGAACGCAGGGGGAAGGCCGCCTTGCAGTCACTCGCTGGAGTTTGGAAGGACGACCCGTCAGTCGAACCGATGTTGACAGACATCTATCGGCAGCGCGGGCGTCCGATCATGGAGGTGTCGACGTGACTCTGCTGGCTTGCGAATTCGACCGACTGCGTGACAACAAATCATTGCGAAAGATCGGGCGTGCGGACTTGCTGATTGCCTGCATTGAGCTCGCTGGACAAGCAACCCTCGTGACTCGCAATCTGCGTCACTTTTGCATGATTTCAGGACTCCACGTTCTCAATTGGGCCGACTGATGCCGAATGCAAACCACTCTGCCGACGTGTGCCGCACCATGCGCTCGCGATATCTGAGTCTCGGTATTTCGCTGCTCGCGTCGCTCGCGATTGCCAGTGGGTTGTGCGCGGAGCCACCTCACAACAATGCCTCTGTGGACCCGGTTGGTGACGCTTGGCACGACTCACGAAACCCGATCGTCCGCATCTTCAAAGGTGAGCGGCTGGATCTGTGGTCGCTCAAACCGATTCGATCTGCGACACCTCCGGTGGTCCAGGACGGCGGTGGAGTTCGCCATCCGATTGATCGCTTCATTGCCGCGCGATTGGCCGAGCAAAACATTCGACCCGCCGACGAAGCTGATCGGCGAACGCTCGCGCGACGACTGGCGTTTGATTTGATCGGCCTGCCGTTGTCGCCGGAGCGAGTCGACGAGTTCGTCAACGATGACCGTCCCGATGCCTACGAGCGACTTGTGAACGAACTGCTCGCATCGCCGCGTTATGGCGAGCACGCTGCGCGGCTGTGGCTGGACGTCGTTCGCCACAGCGACAGCAACGGCTTCGATTGGGACGAGTTCCGGCCGCAAGCGTGGAAGTTTCGCGATTACGTGATTCGGTCGTTCAACGCCGACAAACCCTTCGATCAGTTCGTCCGAGAGCAACTCGCCGGTGACGAACTCTTCGACGGCCCGCCGCAAACGCTGGAACAACGAGACGCTCTGATCGCGACTGGTTTCTTGCGGCTCGGTCCGCACGACAACGCCGCGGGACTGTTCAACGAGCAAGCCCGCTCTCGCGCCGAGTTGATGGCCGACGTCGTCGAGACGACCGGCAGTGCGTTTCTCGGACTGACGTTTTCTTGCTGCCGCTGTCACGACCACAAGTACGACCCGTTGTCACAGGCGGACCACTTTCGCCTGCGAGCGTTCTTCGAGCCGGTCCGATTCGCCGATGACGTACCGCTGAACTTGGAGCCGGAACAAACCGCGATTCGCGAACACAACGCGCGGTTGGATAAACAAGCCGAGACGATTCAGCAGCAGCAAACAAAACTGATCGACGCCGTGAAGCAGCGCTTGCGGGCCGAGCGATCGGCAAAGCTCACGCCCGAAGAACGCTCGTTCGTGACGCGAAAGCCGGACGATCAGCCAGACGACGTGAAGGCCCGCATTGCCGAAGTCTCCGCTAAGATCGAGCCG
The DNA here is from genome assembly GCA_043775215.1 of Planctomyces sp. Lineage (GTDB taxonomy): Bacteria > Planctomycetota > Planctomycetia > Planctomycetales > Planctomycetaceae > SXKJ01. The sequence continues at coordinate 2,356 of JAYVSP010000300.1, forward strand.
TCGGACGCCGACGTGCAAATGGCTCTGAAGCCGGATGAAAAGAAACGGCACGAGCAACTTGAGAAGTCGCTGACGGAACTCAAGACAAAATATCGCTCGTTCGACACCGGATTGCTGATGAGCGACACGACCGACGCCGTCCCGGCGACGCACGTCTTGTTTCAAGGTGACTATCGAGCAACTCGTGAACCGGTCGTGCCCGGGTTTCTCTCGGTGCTCGATCCGAATCCGGCCGAGATGCTGCGTTCCGAGAACTCGAAGACCACCGGCCGGCGGCTGACGCTGGCGCAGTGGATCACCTCACCGCGCAACCCGCTGACCGCGCGCGTCTTGGTCAACCGACTTTGGCAAAGCCACTTTGGTCAAGGATTAGTCACCACTCCGAACGATTTTGGACTGGCCGGTTCTCGCCCGTCGCATCCCGAATTGCTCGACTGGCTGGCGACGGAGTTGATGAAATCCGGTTGGTCGATCAAACACCTGCGCCGCTTGATTGTGACCAGCGCGGCCTATCGCCAAGAAAGTAGGATGGGTTCTGCCATTGGCGGCGATTCCAAGACGACGGGCAGGAGTGCCCATCCTACGGCACACTTCGCACGGCAAGCGCTGAGGCGACTCACGGCCGAGCAACTGCGAGACGCGATGCTCGCCGTCTCTGGGTTGCTGACGCAGAAGTCTGGCGGCCCGCCCGTGTGGCCGGAGCTGCCGACCGACATCCTGCAAGCGAACCCGGCGTTCCTCGACGACAACGCCACCAAAACCAAAGGCTGGTATCCGTCACCGCGCGAAGAACAGCACGCACGCAGTATTTACTGGGTGCAAAAGCGAGCGATGAAAATTCCGTTCCTGGAAACATTCGACCTTCCGGAGAACATGGTCTCGTGCGCTTGCCGCAACACGTCAACGGTTGCTCCGCAGGCGTTGTCGCTGCTGAATTCCTCGCTCGCCGCTGAGACTGCGAAAGCGATGGCCCGTCGCGTCGAGGAAGTAGCCGGCGATGAACCGGACGCGCAAATCCGCCAAGTCTTCCGACTCGCCTTGCAGCGCGTTCCAACATCCGACGAACACGCGGCCTGTTTCCGTCTGTTGCAGCGTCGCAACTTGACCGAACTTTGCCGAGTCCTGTTCAATCTGAATGAGTTCCTCTACTTCGACTAACCCCAGGAGATACGTCATGCCAAACAGACTAACCCGAAGCGTGAGCGAGGGCGAACG
>JAYVSP010000301.1:0-6948 GCA_043775215.1 Planctomyces sp.
GATTCTAATTGGCCTTGTTCGCTGTCCTGATCCGTGTTCAATCCGTGTTTCATCCGTGGCTTGAAAACTGGCCTCCCCGGAACACCGGAAGAGCCAAAAGAAAAGGGGGAACAGACCCATTTGCGTGTCACACAAAAGGATCCTGTTCCCCCATTCGCCTTCACCAACCAGCGCGGATGCCTCTCAGCGAAACAAGCGTGCCAGCACAAGTAGCGAGGATCACAGTTTCTTGTTGGCCTTGACGTCGTATCCGGCTTTGATCGGAGAGCCGACCGCTCCCTTGGCGTCCTGCTCTTTGTACTCAAATTCGATCTTCGCGAAGTTCAGGCTGATTTGCTCGGTTGGCACAATGCCGCCATGACCGCTGCCTCCTGACTGATACGACGAGACGAGGAGATCGCTCATCGTGGCCTTGAGGTATTCTTCCTGCTTACCACCTGCCTTGCGGCAAGTCAGTACGGCCTTCTTGATGTGTTCGCCCGTGGCACAGGCGAGAAACAGTTTAGGCGACGCTTTGTTGTAACTCATCACGAAATGGAAGTCCTGCATGGAGACTTTGCCCGCACCGCCGCCGCCGCCGCCGGCGTGGGTGCCCGATTGGCTTGCGCCCCAGCTCCAAGATTCGAGGTCAATCGAACCCTTGTGCTTGTCGTCGTGGGATTCACCGTCGATTCCGTCCAGTTTCAGAAAATAGTCAACCGCAGCCATGTTCATGTTCCTTTGTTGAAGAGTGAGGAAAGATTCGTACTTGATGTGATCCATGAATCGCGTTTGCGAATCACGTTGGAGGCCTTCCACCACTGTTGTCGAGTCAACGGCAAAAGTGTTGCGGAAAAAATGCGGGCTTTTTTGCGAGTTTGGTTCCCTCCTTTCCAGCACGCCCGTCTTCTCGAAGCACGGCATTCAAACTTTGTGGCCAATAATGTGTTGTGACCCTCCCCGCGTCGCATTTCACGACGCGGAGCATCGTGCCACATTTGCTACGGCATCGCCGCACTAGCAGTTCTTCGCTCTACTCGAACACAACATCCGTCAGATCGAGCGGTGTGGGATCTTGCTCGCCCGCGACGAACTGTTTGCGGCCGAATCCACGGCAAACTCCGCCGTCCATTTCCTCGAACGACGTTCCTTGGCCCAGACGCAACGAATCGTCGTTGCTCCGGCGGCTGTCGGCGTACAGCACCGGTGTGAATCCGCGTTGCGCACAGCCGTCGCGCAAGAAGAGTTGGCACGGAGCCCACAACAGGTCGCGAGGCCGAACGGGGTCCGGCAGAACGACCTGCAACGATTGCAGTTGCTCGAACGGAGCCCAGAAGTAATCGCTCCCCACAAAGACTTCGAGAAACGATCGAGTGACATCATCGGCATCGGCAAAATCATCGAAGGCTTCACCGTTGAGCGATCCCGCGACGGCGGGCCGCTCTTCGTCCGACCGGTCGAGTAATGTTTTCGCTTCGCTTCCGTTCCCTTCCTTCAGCCGACAGATCGCCTGGAGGCTCAGTTCCAGCCGAGCTGGCGGGTCGACGAAGAATTTCGGCCGCAGCGCGTTTTCCAAAACTTGCCGCCGAGTCTCCTCGGCCTTCAAGAGGTTGAGATACGCTGGTGCGTCCGACTGCGTTGTCTGTGCGTCGATCGCGGTGAGTTGCTTCCGGGCACGCTCGTAATCCCCGGCAAAGCATAGCAGCGCAAACAACAATGTTCGCCGCGATCGCTCCGCTGGGTAGTCTTTGACTTCCTGGATGGCCGCCGCAATGGCGTCGTCCAATTGGCCGGCTCGATAGAGTTCGCTGGCGGTCATGCGACACTGCTCCCTTCCTGCGTTTGAGAAAAACGGGGGTTCGGAAATCCTAATGTCCAAGTCCCAATGTCCAAAGAAACCCCAATGTCCAAGCTCTCAATGACCAAAGTCTGACGAAGACGCGATGTTTCGCTCTTAGAAATTGGTCATTGGGATTTGGTCATTCATTGAACATTGGGATTTCGGATTTGGACATTACTCCGTCATTTGTTCTGAGAGGACGGCAGCTTGGCCACCAGGGACATGCCGACACTCAGTTCTTCCATCTGGAAGTGCGGTCGCAAGAAGGCGACCGCCTCATAGCAACCGGGGCGACTGGGGTCGTCACGCACTTCGATTTTCGCTTCGCGCAAAGGCCGCTCGGCCTTGGTTTGGAAGCCTGCGCTTTCGGGATTACCCAAGGTGTAGTTGTTGATCCAGCGATTCAACCATTGCTCACAGTCGGTCCGTTCCATGAACGAGCCGATCTTGTCGCGGGCGATGGCTTTCAGATAGTGGGCGAAGCGCGAGACGCACAACAAATACTGTAGTGCCGTGGCCAGCTTGGCGTTGGCGGTCGCGTCCGGCGAGTCGTATTGCTTGGGCTTTTGGCACGACTGCGTGGCAAAGAACGCCGCGTAATCGGTGTTCTTGCAATGCACCAGAGAAATGAAGCCCAAGTCCGCGAGTTCTTTTTCGCGACGCTCCGAAATGGCGACTTCGACCGGGCATTTCATCGCGACTTCGCCGTCATCCGTTTCAAACGTATGGACGGGGAGTCCTTGAACCAGTCCGCCTCCTTCGACGCCGCGGATCGTGGCCATCCAACCGTACTGTGAGAATGAATCCGTAATCCGCGCTCCCAAGGCATAGGCCGCGTTGCCCCACAAATATTTCTTGTGGTCGCGGCCGTCGACGTCCTCTTCAAAATCGAAGGCCTCGCAGGGCACAGTCTCTTTGCCATAGGGCAACCGCATGAGCACATGCGGCATCGTCAGGCCGACGTAGCGCGAATCGTCCGACTCGCGGAAGGACTTCCATTTCGCATAAGCGACGTTGTCGAAGATTTTTGCCATATCGCGCGGCTTGCCAATATCGGTGAACGTCTCCAGTCCCAACATCTGGGGTGCGGCAGCCGACAAGAACGGCGCGTGAGCGGCGGCGGCCACTTCGGAAATTCGTTCCAGCAACGCCATGTCCTGCGGATGCCGGCCGAATTCAAAATCTCCGATCATGCAGCCGAAGGGATTTCCGCCGAACTGGTCGTACTCCTCGGTGTAGATTTTTTTGAACAGAGCGCTCTGATCAAACTCAGACGCCCGCTCCATGTCTTTCAGCAGATCTTTCTTGGAGACATTCAGCACGCGAATTTTCAAGTCGGTGCCGGTTTCGGACTGCATCACCAAGTAATTCAGTCCGCGCCAGCTTCCTTCCAGCTTCTGAAAATCCTCGTGATGCATCACCTGATTCAATTGCTCGGAGATTTTCTTGTCGATGACGGCGATCCAAGAATCGAGCGTTCTCTGCGCATCTTTGGAAACGATCATGCCGGGCTGCATCTGCGTCTGCATGAAGGTTTCAATGAGTTGGACTGCCTGGGCCTTTTCGGTCTCGTCCGTGGGGCGAATCCCCTGCTGCAAGATCGTGTCCAGGACATTTTCGGTCTCAGTGGTTTGAGCGGCCTCTCTGGCCTGTTCGGTTTGAGCCATGGTGCTTCTTCCTTCATAAAGATGATTCGTCGTCGCCTGGCTCTCGCGAGCCTGGCACCATTGAAAAGCATTGTGTGAAAAGCATTGTGGTGCGGCGCTCCGCATCACAATTCACGACGCGGAGCGTCGTGCCACATTCAATTACTCAACTCTTTTGATCGCCGGCCCCGGGTTCGGCTTCGCCGAGTTCTTTTGCCAGTGCTTCACGAACGGTGGGGTTGGAAAGGACTTTTTGCAGCAATTCGTCGAGCTTCTCACTGCCAGCGACGGCCGATGAGAGGTTCTTCAATTTGTCACGCTGCTCGAACAGCGCACGCAAAGCAGGAATTTGTTTGACGACGCTTTCTGGCGAAAAGTCGTCCATGTTGTTGAACTTCAGGTCGACGTTCAGCTTCTGCTCAGCTTGCCCGGTCAGCTTGTCGTCGACCGAATACTGCAGACGTGGGGCCATCGATCCCATGACTTGGTTGAAGTTATCGCGATCGATATTCACCAGCTTGCGGTCTTTCAGTTCCGGCAGCGGCTTACTGGGATCGGGCTTTCCCGTGAAATCTCCCAAGACACCGACGACGAACGGCAAATCTTTCAGTTCCATCGCATCGCCGACGAATACTTCGTACTTGATTTGGACGCGAGGCTTTCGCACACGGTCCAGTTTCTTTTGCAGACTGATTTTGGCCACGATGTCGCTCCTTTGCGGAAAAAAATGGACTCCCCAACATGGGAGTCACGGGTTATTCGGAACTCGCCGGCGAGCTGCCACCGTAGCTGCCGCCGATCCCCAGGGTCTCTGTCACATGCTTCAACGTATTGTCATCTCTCACTAATTCCACCAACAGGTCTTCAAAACTCATGTTCGCCCAGCGGACGGCCCGGCGAATCAAGAAAGCGACGGGGCTGTGCGGATCCATCGTCGAGAAGAATCTCGCGACCTCTTCTAACCGAGAAATGGCATCGGCGCGCGAGCGTAAGGCGCCACTGATCCCGCTGACTCCCTGGGCGCTGCCGGCCGGTCCGCCAGCTTCCGCAGCCATCTCGGATTCGCCAGCGTTCGCCGTCTCGAAACCGCCACGGCGTTTTAAGACGTCACGAATGAAGACTTGGATATCGGCAACGGCCTTGCTCAAGTCCGACCAGCTCATGGCATGTTCATCACCGAGCTTTTCATCCGTCAACCCAGAAAGGCTGCGAATCTCGTGAAGACAATCGTCCAACTCGGCGTAGCGTGCGCGGTAGAAATCCAAGGGTGTCGCGTCGACGGCGTCATCAAACTCCTTCTTGCGTCCCTCCGCATCCACTTTTCGGGCCTCGAAGTTGGAGAGGTCTTCCTCCTTGCCCATCGGAGCCGCGTTGCGCGCGTGCCAAAAATTGGAATCGCAAACGGTTTCCGTTTGGGAATTAGCCAGCGCGACAGTCCGCAGCGTGGCGGGCAGGCGTGCTCCCCCTTCTTTTTCGGCCAGCCACACCAACGGCGACGCGCGGAGCGAGAGGTCTCCGTCTTCGATCAGCGGATACAGTCCGTCCCAATACCGTTCGATCAATTGCCGAATGAGCCGCAGACCATCGCGTAAACCGGCAAGTCCATACTCGCGAACAACTGCTTCCGTGAGCCAGCCGGCGATGAGCAAATCTTTTGTCCGCGTCGCCAGCAATTCCGAGGACAACGCGATGACTTTTTGCCAATCCGGTGGGACGTCAGCACTCGAATCAAATGGATTTCGATCCCACTTGCGCAGTTGGCTCAACTCACCCCACGCGGGATCGTACCGGAGGCTTTCGCCGCAAGGACGCTCCTCAGAGATTGGGCTGAGCAATTGGTCAAAATCCAGAATATCCACGGAGCGGCCCTCGACGATGTTGTTGACTCATTGATGCTGTTGTCATGTGCTGATGTGGTGATGCAAGCTCCTGACTGAGCCGACGGCAAACGTGACCTAGGGTACAGCCTCGGCGACTCCTGAACCACGCAGGCACCGCGCCAATTGCTCGATGGCCCGCGCATGCATGCGGCTTGCCCAACTCTTGCTGATCCCCAGGCGCTGCCCAGCTTCCTGAAGTGTCTGATTCTCGAAATAGACGGCGCGCACCAGCGCGGCCGAATCGGCGGGCAGACTCTGAATCGCCTCTTTTAATTTTTGGGAAATCTCCATGCGGTCCATTTCCGACCACGGAGCCACAGTGGAACGGTCTTCAATCTCGGTGGAAACCTCGTCCGCGCCAGAGCATTGGCTCGACAGATAGACGGAGGCCAGTGAGCCGGAAATGTTTCGAAACCAATTCGCATCACTGGACAGATCGTTCTTTTGCGGTGATCCGGAAGCTTCCGCATGTTCCTGAACCGAATCGGACAGCTCGTCAAACTTCATCACTGGACTGCGCGACTTGCGAAACCATTGCAGCTTTTGAGCGCCGTCATAAATGGCTCCGCGAATCCGGTAAAAGGCAAAGCTCGAAAACTTGGTTCCCTGGTTAGGATCGTAGTCTCCCGCAGCTTGCAGCAGTCCGATCTGTCCATAACCGATCAAATCATCCAGCTCGACCGACCGCGGCAAGCGCGAATGAAGCCGCCGAGCCAGGAACCGCACGAGTCCCTGACACTCTTCGACAAGCTGTTGTTGTTGAATCGTGATGCCGCTCATGGTGTTGTCGTGGCCGCCGAGAGGCGGTTCCACAAGCCTTCCGTGCGTTGAAGCGAATCAGGATTTTCGGCCAATGCGCGCGCGACGTTGGCCACCACGTCATTCATTTGATCTTCCGACAACCCCATTGTCGGAAATTGATCTCGCAGCGACGCCCGAACAAGTTCGGGAAGTATGGTCTCTACTTGGAACGGTTGTCCGTGAAAACGTTGGACAACACTCGTCAAGGCTTCAATGGTGATGCCGGACGCTTCCCGTTCGGAAGCCGTGATGGCGTCGGTCTCGCGCAGAATCGCTTCCAGCACGCGCCGCGGAACGGAATCACCCGTCGAGAAACGAGCAGGCGCACGTGGTTGTCCAGATGTTTGGTCAAACGATTCGGGCATGAATCGTCTCCCGGCGCGATCACGATGAAACTCTAATCGTCCTGCGATAGCAGAACGCTGATGTGTGCGGCGGAAGTGTATGCACGCCTGCGCTTGATTCGCAACAGTCTGAACCCGTCCGAGCTTCCCTATGCCGATCGTTCAAAAACAAAAAGTCTTCCGCAACCTGGTTGGCTGCGGAAGTCTTGGGATGGAATCGAGTGAGCCCTCTGAGTGCGTCCAGACTGAATCTGGATGGCCCTGCTTCCCTGCTTCCAAGAAGCGGTTGTACGATGCGGCGAAGCCGCAACCAATGTGGCACGACCGCCGGCTAGCGCCGGCTAGCGCCGGCTAGCGCCGGCTAGAGGCTATCTGAGAATCAGATTTCTTCGTAAACTATTTCCAGAAAAGGAGTTTTATTAACCACACCTGACAAGGAAGTCACGATGTCTCGAGCC
>JAYVSP010000302.1:0-8067 GCA_043775215.1 Planctomyces sp.
CTTGCTGGATGACGCCGATTCTGCCGCTGTGAGCGCGGTCCTCGCGCGGTGTTTGGCCGTCGGCCGGTCATGCTTCAAGAATCGACGTGGTCTGCGGAAAGAATCGAGCATTCCATCCGCAGCGGTCGTCGGCAGGACGTTGTCGCGGGCGAGACACCGCTCGTGCCACAGGCGCAAACCCAGCAAAGTTGCCCGCTCCGGCGGAGTTTGTCACCGGCAATGGTTATTTCGCGGCGCTGGGCACGACAATTTCGACCGCTTGACCCTCTTTGTACGCGGCGAGATTTGCACCGATGAGTTGCTCATCTCCAGTGAGACCAGAGACGATTTCGACGTCGGCGCCGGCGATGATCCCGGTCTGGATGGGAAGTTTCGCGATCTTGTTCTCCGCGGTGATGCTCAGAACGAACGAGTCCGTGCCGCTCTTGAGGATCGCGGCTTTCGGCAGCGCAAGCACATCGGGGCGGCGAGCGACTTCAATCTCGGCCGTTGCGTACATGCCGGGGCGGAGTCGGCCTTCGGGATTCGGCACGTCGATCTCCGAACGCAGAGTGCGCGACGTGGTTTGCAGCGTCCAACTGGTGCGTGTGACTTCACCATCGAAGGTCGCGGCGGAAAGTGCCGGGACTTTGAGCTTGGCCGGACTTCCCGACACGATGAAGCCGGCATCCGCTTCGGGGACATCTAAGAAAATGCGAACCGAGTCAGCTCGCACGACGACGAACAGCGGCTTGCCTCCGGCACTGCTTCCTGGCTGCACGAGGTGTCCGGTATCGAGATGCCGTTCCGTCACGACGCCATCGAACGGAGCCCGTAAGACGGCGTAGCCGAGCAAGGCTTGCGTGCGTTGTTCGTCGGCTTCGGCAACCTTGAGTTTGGATTGCGCGGCGACAAGATCGGCCTCGGTCTTCTCGATCGCGGCGTCCGATTCGGACAGTTTCGCCTGTGCCGACTTGATTTTCGCGGCGATCTCGCGCCGCGCGGCGTCGGCGGCTTTGAATTGCTGCTCAGTCTCGTCGGCAACTTTCTGAGTGACGGCCTTCTTCTCGACCAATTCTTTGACTCGCTCAAACTCGGATTTCCAACGTTCATACATCGCTTCCGCTCGTTCGACTGATGCGCGAGTTTCCGTAAGCATTGCGTCCGCCGATGTCCTCGCTGACTGAGCCACCTTGATCGTTGCTGAGGACTGAGTGACTTCAGCAGCCGCTTGAGCCACGAGTGCCTGTTTCTGCCGGAATTCGGCCGTGAGTTCCGGCATATCCAGTTCGGCCAAGATTTGTCCTGGCTGTTCTGGCCGTCCATCAGCGGCTGGCTTCGGCCCGATGACTTTGTCTCCGATATCGACATGCACCTTTTTCACGAACCCAGCGAGCTTCGCGTGGATCGGCGTTTCCTCGAACGCCTCGATCTGTCCGGGCTGCTCGGTGGTCCGCACAAGCGTCTTGAAAACAGGCTTGATTGGCGTGACTCGCATTGCACCGTGCGCGGATTCAGTAGAGTTCGTCGCAGAGGTTGCGGCTGTGGGACCACAGCCGGCAAAAATCGTCGTTGTGGTGAGGAGAGCAAGTGTCAGATTTGTTCGCATGATGATCTCTTGGCATATAGCGGATGCTTCTCGCATCCGGCCGACGCGCGACACGTCGGCCCGGTTGGCTGACGGTTAAACTGCAGAATGATATGCACTCGCCGGATCTTCGGGATCAAGCGAGACGGACTTGGTGGACGCTCGCGATTGGACGATCGCGAAAATAGCCGGCAGGATCAACAGCGTGGCGAATGTCGCGAAGAGCAGGCCACCCATGACGGCTCGGCCGAGTGGGGCGGTTTGCTGGCCGGATTCGCCGAGGCCGAGAGCCAAGGGCAACATGCCGACGAGCATTGCGGAGCTAGTCATGGCGATTGCTCGCAGCCGGCTGGTCGCGCCGAAGATGGCAGCATCTGTCGCGTACGCTACTTGTGTGCGTTGGGGCTTCTGTTCGATAGTCGGCAGTTCGTCGCTCAGTCGCACGCGAGCAGCGTGTGCCACATTTCGGCGATGCTCTTCTGCAAACGTAATCAGCAAGATTGCGTTGGCCATCGCGACACCGAGACTCATGATGGCACCGATGAAGCTTTGAATGTTCAATGTCGAGCCCGTCACCAGCAGTGCCAGCACAACTCCGGTGATGACTGCTGGCGCGGTCGAGACGGTGACGAAGGCCAATCGCCAGCTTTGAAAGTTCGCGGAGAGCATCAAAAAGATGACCAGCACTGCCAGCAGCAGGCCGATCCCGAGTCCACTCATGATCGAACGCAGTGGCGGGATTTGACCGCGCAATTCGTGTGTGATCACAGGCGGCTTCGTGCCGGGTGGAGCGTTCTTCGCTCGTTCTTCGGCGTCTTGTTTGGCAACCGTGTTTAGCACGTGAGTGATCTGTCGCGAGACCGCTCCAAGGTCATCACCGGCAATGTTGGCCGTGAGGCTGATTTCGCGTTTCATGTTGTAGCGGTCATATTCGCCAGGTGTCGTCGCGCTCGTGAGCGACGCGATGTCTCGCAATAACAGCGAACCGCCAACGCCGCGTTGAATCGGAACGGCACCAAGGTCTTCGACCGAGTGTAATTGCCGTTGCGGAATTTCCACTTGGACTTGATAGCCGATGCCGCTCTTCGGATCGGGCCAATAGTTTGGCACGACGAAACGGCTGGAGGAGGTCGCCGTCACGATCGAGCGAGTGACTTGTGCCACGGTCGTGCCGCTGAGACCGGATTTCTCGCGATCGATTTTGATATCGACGGTCGGGTAATCAAGTGACTGAGCGACCTGCAAATCGCGGATCGCCGGAAGTTGGGCCAGCGCTGTCTGAACCTTGCCGATGTACTCGCGATTCTCGGCCAGATTGCCTCCGCGAGCCGCCACTTCGATCGGAGTCGGAGCACCGAAGCTCATGACTTCACTAATGATGTCGGCTGGCTCAAACGAGAACCGCACGTTCGGGAAGCGGTCGCGGAACTCGCGGCGCAATTCTTCTTTCATCGCCTCGGTGCTGATGCCCGATTTGTGTTTGAGGGCAATTCGCAACAATCCTTCTTCGGGGCCGCGCGAGAAGTGGTAGACGGCATTGATCGGAAAGCTGGCCGGCACAGTGCCGATGTATCCGAGCGTCAGTGCGACGTTCTTCTCGCCGACCTTCTGCTTCACGACGTCGAGAATGTCGAGCGCGATCTGTTCGGTCTTGTCGATGTGCGTTCCGTCGGGAGCGCGGAAGCGGAGGCGGAATTCACCGGCATCAACAGTCGGAAAAATCTCAATGCCGATTCGGCCGCTGGCCCAAAAAAGCGTGATACCGCAGACGACCAGGTACGCTGCCAGTACCGGCCAGCGCAGGCGAACGAAGAGCGAGACCAGGCGAGAGTAAACGTCTTGGCGAGCAGGGGACGTGAGTCCCCCGAGTCTCTTAGGCGTCGATCCAAGTTCGCTCGGAGGACTCACGTCCCCTGCTCGCCGGTCGTTCTTTCGCAGCAACCACGTCGAGAGCACTGGCACGAAGGTGCTCGATAGCAGGTACGACGCGATCATCGAGAAGCCGACGGCCAGCGATAGCGGGACAAATAATTCGCGGGCCGCGCCTTGCATGAAGAACGACGGCACGAAGACCGCCAGGATGCAGAGCATCGCCAACAGACGCGGGATCGCGGTCTGCGCATTTCCCAGACGCACCGCCCACGCGATCGACTGCGTGTGTTCCATTTGCGTGTGGATGTTTTCGATCTCGACGGTGGCTTCATCCACCAAGATGCCGACCGCCAGCGCGAGGCCGCCCAAGGTCATCAGGTTGATCGTTTGGCCGCAGAGCCACAGGCCAACCAGTGCCGCCGCAATCGCCAGCGGGATGTTCAAGACGACGACCAGTGCCGACCGCCAGTCGCGCAAAAACACCAGCACCATCAGGCCGGTGAGGATCGCGCCCAAGATGCCTTCGGTCGCCAGGCTGTTGATTGCGCGAGTCACATACGGCGATTGATCGAACTCGAACGAGACACTGATGTCAGGCGGAACCTTGGCGCGGAAGCTCGGCAAGGCCGCTTTGATCTCATCAATGACGCTGATGGTCGAAGCGTCGGCACGTTTTGTCGCCAGGATGTAAACCGCTCGGCGACCGTTGACTAGCGAGTACCCAGTCGTGATGTCGGCCGCATCTTCGATGACGCCGATGTCGCGCAAATAAACGGTGCTGGCATTGCCAACTGCTGCTGCGCCACCGGTTGAACCACCGCCGGCACCGACTTTGATCGGGATGTTACCCAGCTCGCGAATGTCTTTGACCATCGCGTTGGTTGGGACCATTGGATAACTATCGCCGATTCGCAGGTTGCCAGACGGACTGACAGTGTTGCCGGATACGAGTGCGTTGACGACGTCATCCGGCGCGATGCCGTACGCTCGCAGGCGATCGGGGTCGGTGCGCACCACGATGCTGCGAGCACTCCCGCCAAACGGCGGCGGAGCGCTCACGCCCGGCAGCGCTGTGAACATTGGCCGCACATTGAACAATGCCTGATCCTGAATCTCGGCGATCGTGCGCGTCTCGGACGAGAAAACCAGATAGCCAACCGGTACGCTGCCGGTATCGAACCGCATCACGAACGGCGGAACCGTGCCGGACGGCATGAAGGCTCGCGAACGGTTCACGTAGTTGATGGTCTCGGCCATCGCCTGAGCCATGTTCGTGCCGGGATGAAAGAAGAGCTTCATCAAGGCGGTCCCCTGCACATTGCGGCTTTCGACGTGATGAATGCCGGTGATGTAGAGGAAGTGGTATTCGTAGTAGTTGGTCAGCAACCCTTCCATCTGCGCCGGGTCCATGCCGCCGTACGGCTGGCAGACGTAAATCACAGGCAGGTTCAGCGACGGAAAGATGTCGATTGGCATCCGCTTGAGCGGCAATTCAATGCCAGCCTTTTGCAACGTCGCATCAAACCACTTCGGTCGCACGGCAACAAATGCTGTCAACAGAATGGCAATGATCGCCACCATCACCGTGATTGGCCGACGCAGTGCAAAAAGGATCGGGTTCATGACGAAGGATTAGAGAGATAGGTCTCACCGTTATCCAGGAAGCGGACGGGGCAAGTTTTCCTGACCGCCGCACGCACGTTCGGTCCTGCTCGTCCCGGTACACTGGGGAAAGGGTTCGCGTATTTTGGCGAGCGGGGGACGTCAGTCCTCCGAGCGGATGTCGGGGTTCGCTGACGACCGGCTCTGGACCGGAGGCATCCTGCGGCGGAACGGCATCAGCAGCATGAATGGCAATCGCTCGACTTGCGTATCTCGATATTCCGGCCGGCCGATGATCATGGCGTCGTGGCCGGCATCCGGTTGAGCACGGTAGGTGCGGAAGAGAAAGTCCCACCACGGCAGACAGAAGGCATAGTTGCTTTGTGTCTCGTGGTTCTCGATCGAATGATGCACGCGATGCATGTCCGGAGTGACCAGGACCAGCCGCAGCACTCGGTCGATCCGCAACGGAATGCGGGCATTGCTGTGATTAAAGAGAGACGATGCGTTCAAGAAGATCTCGAAGATCATCACCGCCAACACGGGAGCACCCAGCAGTGCGATGACGACCGCTTTCCAAACAAACGACAGCAATATCTCAAGAGTATGGAAGCGGAGGCCGGTCGTCGTGTCGATGTCGAGATCGACGTGATGCACCAGATGCAGTCTCCACAACCACGGCACTCGATGAAACGCCCGATGCTGCCCGTAAATCGCGAAGTCCAGCAGCACGAACGAGACTGCGACTTCAAACCACTCTGGGAAGCCGACATTGTTGAACAATCCCCAGCGACGAGTTTGCACGGTCATCGCCAATCCCACGACTCCGGCGGGCACGAGCAGCCGCCAGACAAGATTGTTCAACAGTGCGAGTCCCAAGTTGCTGAACCAGCGACGCGGTTTGCTCTGCGTCAACGGTCGCCGCGGCGCGAGCAACTCCCACACGGACATCGCCAGCAGCGTTCCGAAAAAACATCCCAAACGAATCGCGGCTTCTTGTGATGGAACGGACATGTTGAGAGCGACCATCACTTCACAGAGACATGATGCCAACCATTGAAGAGATAGCCCTTCGCATTCCAGCGAACGGTTTCTGGCTGAACTTCGCCGCGCGAGTCGATCGCGCGGACGATCAATTCTTCCGTCGCTGAGTTCACGGATATTTCGGCAGACCAAAGTTGCCAGCAAAATTCGGAAGGTGGCTCGCTCAGTTTGGCTTCCGTCCACGAGCGGCCGTGGTCGGCAGAGACTTCGACTTTGCGGATCGAAACGCCCGGCACTCCAGGAGGCAGTGCATAGCCAGCAACGTCAACGCGGCCCGCTTTCAAAGCGGCTCCCGCCGTCGGCGTGCAGATCGCCGAGTTCAATGGAAAACGGTAAATCGGTGCCGTCTCGGCGACTTCGAGCGGGTTGCCCTCGTCGACCAGCTTGTAGACGTCGGCGATGAAATGATTCGGCGAGGGCCGATCGCTGACGACGATCTTGTTCAGCCATTTGACGCTGCGAGCGCCGATATAGCCGGGGACAACCATGCGGACTGGAAATCCATGATCGGCGGTTAGCGGCTGATCGTTCATCGTTGTGGCAAGCAACGCTCCCGGCACGCTGTCGCGGTCGAGCAGCGCTTTCTCCAGCGGAATCGAGCCGCCGAACGAAAACGTCTTGCCCCCGTCCTCAACTTGGTCAAGACCTTCAAACCAGACATGTTTGGCCGATTCACGCAGGCCGGCCTTCTTCAGAAAGTCCGACAGCCGAGCGCCGCGCCACTTCGCGTTGCCGATCGCTCCTTCCCGCCATTGCACTCCTTTGACCGGCTTGATGCGGCTGTGCTCACTTCGACGATTGCCGGCACAGGTCAGAGTGGCCGTGATTGCGTATTGCTCAAAGCGGCTCAGTTCTGCCAGCGACAGTGTCAGCGGCGTCTCGACCAGACCCTCGACGGACAAACGGTACGAGTCACCGTTGATCGCTGGCGTGTTGCCGTGACTGCGGATGAAGAACGACTCGACTGGCGTAACCCACGAACGAACCAAGTCCGGCAAAGGAGTCTCTGCATTCATCGGAGCTTTCGAGTGAACCAGCAAGCGGCTCTCATCCGCTGCCAGCACAGAGCCGCGATGCTCAGAAACACAAATCAAGCCGATTGCTCCAGCAGAAACTCGCCGCAAGAACAATCGTCGGTCGATGGGCGAAACAAGCGATGAGTGATTCACGGCAGCACAATTCCTGATCCGAATGGTGTGAAGAAAACCCAGGTCATGGAATCGTACTCAACGCGTCAGACGCTGTCTTGCGAATGAGGGTTCGCGGAAATGTGGTCCGGAATGGGGTTTCGCCGATCAGACGCTGGGCGCTCAAAGCTAAGAGTCAGTCGGATTGCCTGCCTGCTGCACGAGCGCCAGCAGTTCGGCGACGGAGCGAATGGACAAGCGGCGCATGAGGCGAGCGCGGCGGTCTTCGATGGCTCGTAGCGTGAGGTTCAACTCGGCGGCAATCTGCTTGTTCGACAAACCGCGCGTGATCAGGGCGAGCACTTCGCGTTCTCGGTCGGTCAGCGCGGCGAGCTGTTGACGAGCCTCGTCCCGTCGGAGGCGTTGTTCACGGAGACGTTCATCGCGATGGAGTGCCTCGCGGATGTGCGTCATCAATGTTTGCAGGCTGAACGGTTTTTCGAGAACCGTCAACGCGCCGCGCTGCATGGCCACGACCGCCTGCGGCACGTCCGCGTGACCACTGATCACAATCACGGGCAGTTCACCCGCCGAGTCACGCAAATGATCGAGCAGTTCCAGTCCCGTCATTCCGGGAAGTCTGATGTCCAGAATCAGGCAGCCATGAGTCTCGAGCGGTCTTTTCTCCAGGAATTGTTCGGCCGATGAAAACGCACGCACCGGCAGCTTCATCAACTGTCCGACCGCCTCCAGCGCGCGAGACACTGCGGGGTCATCATCGATCAGAAAGATCATCGGAATCGACATATCGTTTAATCTTTTTTCCCGTGTGACTTGAGTGGAATGGCGCTAGTG
>JAYVSP010000303.1:0-3094 GCA_043775215.1 Planctomyces sp.
TTCCCTGCCTCCTGTCCTGATCCGTGTTCAATCCGTGTTTCATCTGTGGCAAAATATTTCCCGAAGTGACCTCCCTGGATTACCGAATGAGCCTAACGATTAACGATTGCCGATTGTTGAAGGATTGAAGCGGCATCAGACTCAGTCCACTTCAACAATCAACATCCTTGTTCATCAATCCTTATTCGCTGGCCACGACGAGACACCATGACAACCAATCGACTTCACACCGGAATTCCGCAACTCGACGACATGCTTGGGGGCGGCTTGTTGGCGGGAACCCAGACGGTCGTCGTGGGAGCCACCGGAGTCGGCAAGACGCAGCTTGGGTTGCAATTCGCTCACGCGGGACGAACTCAAGAAGGCGAACCCGGAATTGTGTTTGATCTGACATCGCGCGGCGACTCGCAGAATCAGGCCGAATACGCGCGGCGCATGTTTGCCTGGGAACTGCGTGAGCTCGCCGACGATGCGACGATTGAGGCGAGCGATGTCTGGCAACGAGACCTCGCTCGCCACGATTTTCTGCATTTGTTCCGTCGCAGCGGACGCCGAGTCACTCAGTCGGACCTGAGCGTCGAAGAGTGGCAGGAATGGAACGCCGAACTGGCGCGAAAGCTCGATCGAGCCGTGCAATTCTTTTACGGCAACTTCGTGCATGGAGTGCGACGCTGTGTGCTCGACGGCATTGAACCGACCGACCGAGACAGTGACAGCTTTCAGTTTCAAGTGATCGATTACGTTTATCACCAAATCCTGCGCAAGGACGACGATTGGGTCGCGCGCGATCTCTTCCGAGTCCATTTCCGCCAGCAAGCGGATAACGTGGCCGCGCATCGCTATGACCATCGCGAGATCGGCTGCCTGCTGCTCTCCACGTCGCACGAAGTAATGCTGGACGATCTCTTGGCCCGGCCGCTCGATAGCGGCGACGCCCTGTCCAACGCCAACACGATTATCCTGATGGGTAAAGTCCGCGATGGCATGCACATGAAGCGAGCGTTGCACATCGCCAAACATCGCGGCAGCCCGTGCGACGACCGAATTGTGCCATTTGACATCGGTCCATCGGGAATTGTCTTGGCAGAGGGTGCTTGAGAACGATCGCCACTCGGCCTACCATGCCAGTCATTAATTCCCTCGGCTTGGGTTTGTGCGAGACTGACATGGCGGCCGGAAAGACTATTCTGCTCATTGAAGATGATCGCGAGATCGCCACCACGCTTTCGCGAGTGCTGGAGGGCGCGGGCTATCTCGTGCATTGGGGGCAAAACGGCCTCGAAGGCCGGCGCCTGGCCGAAACTCTTTCGCCGAACCTCGTCATCACCGACATGATGATGCCCAAAATGGGCGGCTTCCCGGTGCTGGAGTTTCTCAAGTCCCTGGCTCACCCGCCGAAGGTCATCATGATCACGGCCAACGAAGGGGGACGGCACAAGGCGTACGCCGAGATGCTCGGCGTCGATGACTATCTGCGCAAGCCGTTCGCGATGGAAGTGCTGCTGGAAGCGGTCGAACGCGCGATCGGCTCAAGTGCCAGCGACCCTGTGTCGGAAGAAAAGGCGTCCGCGGAAAAGCTGCGCCGGGCGATCCGCAAGAAATCGACGTAGCCGCAATTCCTCAATGCCTTCTCTGTAGCCCGCCCCCCCTTGTGGGGCAGATGATTTCCCTTTCGGGCGAAACGTGGGTCTCGATGACTCGACCGCACCCTACGAAAGCCCTTGTGGGGCAGATGATTTCCCTTTCGGGCGAAACCCTCCAGGCCACAAGGGCCTGGGCTACAGACTTCCGGAGTTGCTGTTCTGCACGCTCATTCGGCAATACCAGTTAGTACTGACCTTCGCGAGTCGGGTCGGTGCCGGTGATGTCGTGTTGGCCATCGCAGAAGTCATTGGCGTCTTGGAAGTGCGAGCCGTTCGTCGTTGCCTTACAGGTCTGCAGGCCGGTGAAGCAGTATCCTTGGTTCATGCTGCCGATGGCCGAAGCGACGTCTTCCAGTTCTTCGCTGACTGCTTGGCGGACTTCGCTGAGTCCGACGATCAAGCCGAGCACAGTGATCGTGGCGACCATGATCAGTTCGGCGGAAACCACAAAACCACATTCATCGTTCAGCAGGCTCTTCATGATGTCTCTCTCCCAAGGCTTGAGGTTAAATTCGCGAGGCGTTTGTTGTTGTGTGTTGCGTCGCGTTGTCGAGAGACGTGTTAAGCGATCTGAATGCCAATTGTGTTTTGCGCTCAGGATTCTTTACGTTCGCGTTCGCATTTCGATGCGCAACTCATTGAGCTTCAAGTGGAAGAAGAAATTTTGATAATCAGTGAGGCGGCTGGCGTCCGAAAATCGGCGTGCCGGCTCGGCGTTGCCAAAATTCAACGCGGCTTTCGCGAGATCGCCATAAGTCTTTGAGCGGCCGTCGCGCACCACGTCTGGCAACGGTGCCGCGAAATGGCAACATCGTGCATCTGTTCGGCGCGGAGTACGGCATGACGTTCCAAGCTGCTACAGTTGCGTGATGTGTTAGTTCCGAATTGGTCGAGAGCCTTCCGCGCGATTCGGATTTCTTTGAACATTGGGATTGGACATTGGGGTTATCAAACCCGGAGGTCGTCTATGGATTCAGCCGCCGATCACATTTTTCATGCGAACTCCGCCTCGCAGGCATTGCTCATCGCGATGCGTGAATTGGCAGCGGCCACGCATCGAACGCTCAAAGACTTCGAAGGAATCACGCTGGGAGCGGCATTCGATTTGGCCGTCGAAACTCACGGCGACAAACTGCCTGAGTTTTGGACCATCTGGAATGAATGGAGTGTCGCGCTCGACGAACCGCCCGGCGAAATGGGCGATCTATAAGTCGTCGTTGGTGGGAGAGGTGTGCGGAGCGAAATGAAATCGCAGCGTTCGCAACATCACCCCACCTCTGAGGTGCTCGGCATTTCACGGACAGTGTGAGTCACTATTTTTGGCACGCATGTTTAGTTCGAATTCGGTGGGTGTGAGATACTCAAGGGACGAGTGGCGGCGAGAGTTGTTGTAGTAGGCGATGTAGGTCGCGATTTCTCGTCGCGCGGATTCGATGCTTTCGTAGTCGGTC
>JAYVSP010000304.1:0-8478 GCA_043775215.1 Planctomyces sp.
GTTCGCTGTCCTAATCCGTGTTCAATCCGTGTTTCATCCGTGGCTTGGAAACTGGCCTCCCCGGAACACCGGAAGAGCCTTGAAAAACTAGCCAGCCCCGACATTTCGCGTTCTACTTCGGGCCTACAGCGCTTCCAAGACAAGCCGCTGGGCCAGTGACAGCACGAATTGCTCGTTGATCTCGCTGGGATCGTCGCTGATGACATCGACTCCTTGATTGCCCGCCACGATGTCGGTGCCGCCTTGGCCGTTGATCGTGTCGTTGCCATCCTCGCCCAGGAGGATGTCGCCGTCGGCGCCGCCCAACAGGATGTCGCTGCCATCACCGCCAATCACGGTGTCGAAGCCGGCATCGGCATTGATCACGTCGTCGCCGCCGGAACCGTTGACGGCATCATCGCCGAGACCACTTTGAATGGTGTCGTTGCCGTCACCGCCGTTGATGGTGTCGTTGCCGTCGCCGCCGGTGATCGAATCGTTGCCGTCACTGCCACGAATCTTGTCATTGCCCTCTTGCCCGTTGATCGTGTCGTCATTGAGTCCGCCATCGAGCGTGTCATCACCGAGCCCACCGGCAACCATGTCCGCTCCGACGCCACTCAAGATTGAGTCATTGCCGTCCATGCCGTTGAGGTTGTCGTTGCCGGCACCGCCCAGCAACGTGTCGTTGCCGTCAGCTCCCTTGAGTATGTCGTTGCCGACACCGCCGTCCACGCGATCGTCCCCTTGCTGGCCGTTGATCGAGTCGGCTCCATCGCCGCCGTTGATCGAGTCATTGCCCAGGCCGCCTCCCATCGTGTCGTCACCCGCGCCGCCGATCATGGTATCGTTGCCAGCATTGCCGATCAGCAAATCATCGCCCGATCCCCCGTCGATGGTGTCACCGCCCAACGAGCCATTGATCGTATCATTGCCCGTGTTGCCACTCAGCGACATCCGGACGCGGCCGATGTTGGCTCCCGTGGCATTCAGCAGATCGTTGCCGGTTCCGCCGCGCACATCGAGTTTAAGACCGACCATGGTGTCGATGTTGCCGACCGTGACGAGGTCATTGCCATTCGCTCCGTCGACGAGGACACATTGAATGTTGGCGGTTGCCGAGATACTGCCTCCACCGATTCCCACCATCAAGACTCCGCCAAGTTGGCTGACCGTGATCGTATCGGCAAGCGCGGTGCCGGTGACCTGAATCGTGTTGAAGCCGTCGCCACCGTTGGCCGAATCAGCCCCGCCCGCAATAGGTTCGAGCACAAACGTATCTTCCCCAACTCCGCCTACCAGTGTGTCATTGCCCCCTTGGCCGTCGAGAGTGTCATCCCCCTCTTGACCGTCCAGCGTGTCTTGGCCGGCTCCACCCAGCATCGAGTCATTGCCACCGCCACCACTGAGGCTATCGCTGTCCGCGCCGCCATTGAGCAGGTCGTTCCCCAGCGAACCGATGAGCGTATCATTGCCATCGTCTCCAAACAGCGTGTCATTGCTGGCTGTAAACACAGGAGCGGTCGGCGGCGGCACAACAACAGGCGGAGGCAGCGCACCAGAGAGTGTGTAGTTCAGTGCGACCACCGTACCCAATCCTGTATTGCCAATGAGAGTGGCCGCGCCGGTGTTCGGGTTAACTCGATACAAATTCCCACTTAACCGTGTCATGAGATAGAACACGTCAAGGTTCGGGTCATAGGCCAACCCGCCGGCTGCGCCGACAGGAACTCCCAACGGTCCGACGTCTGTCACCACACGCGTTGTCGTATCAATCGTGTATAAGTGCTCCGCTAGGCCCGTATTGCCGCCGCGGCCACCGACGTAGCCATACAACGTGGATCCCCGATAGGAGAGTCCATCCCAATCAATTCCATTGTTCGCCGTCACTCCGTTCACGATGACGGGGCCAAGGTTCGTACCGGTCATAGCGATCGGATCAATGCGAACCAAGTCGCTGTCGGCGAAATCGATTCCGTAGATCTGATTGGTCGTGGAATCGTACGCGATGTCGCCTTCATCGATTCCCCCGGCTCCAAAGTTGAACTGCAATGTGGCCATCCCGGTGACTTTATCCACCGTGTAGAGGTCGGAGTTTTGATCCGCGTAAAGTTTTCCGGTCGGGTCCGACGTGAGTCCCCCGACGATATTGACCGTGGGACCGATCAGTGTGGCGACGGCTGTCAGCGGATCGATCGAATGCAGGCTTTGCACATTGGGAGTGCCCAGGACTGTATTGACTGCGAACAGCGTTTGTGCCGGAGCAAAATCATCGTTGATGATCGTTGCTTGGCCGACTGCATTTTGCACATCGGCGCCGATCGAATTGGACAACGTCACAAATAAGGTCTCGTCTGTTTCCAATGCCGTATCGCCAAGCACCGAGATCGAAATCGTCTGTGAAACCGTCCCCGGAGCGAATGTCAGTGTGCCGCTCGTCGCGGCGTAGTCCGAGCCCGCGACGGCAGACCCGTCGGTGGTCACGAAGCTCACGCTCACTGAAGACACATTGCTCGTCGAAAGTGACACGGTGAATTGCAGCAGCGTCGTGCCGCTGTTTCCTTCCGCCACGGACACGTCATTGATCGCCATCGACGGCAGGCCGCTGACCACGAGGTCGTTTCCATCGCCACCGCGCAAGACATCCGCACCCGCGCCGCCAAAGAGCGAATCGTTGCCGCCCTGGCCATTCATCGTGTCACTGCCTGCGTCACCGTTGAGCCGATCGTCGCCACTGCCTCCCTGAACGATGTCATTGCCGTTATTGCCGGAGACGATGTCGTTGCCACCGTTGCCATTCGCGAAGTCATCTCCATCACCTCCCAGCATGCTGTCGTTGCCCACGCCACCCAACAGGCTGTCATTGCCCGCCTGGCTATCGAGCGTGTCGTTGCCCGCTTGGCCATCGAGCGTATCGTTGCCATTTCCTCCGAGCAGGCTGTCGGCGAATTCGCCGCCGAGGATGCTGTCGTTGCCGTCGCCGCCTTGCACCGTGTCGATGCCGCCGTCGCCATTAAGCGTGTCATTGCCCGCATCGCCGAGGACCGAATCTTCGCCGTTCCCCGCGAAGACACTGTCGTCGCCGTTCCCCGCGCTGACAGTGTCTTGACCGTTGCCCGCGTCGATCGTGTCGTTTCCGTCACCGGCCGCGATCACATCCGAACCGTCGCCTCCCAGCACGCTGTCGTTGCCGCCACCCGATGTGAGCGAGTCGCCGCCATTGCCGCCGTCCAGTGTGTCGTTGCCCGCGCCGGCGGTGATCGTGTCGCTGCCGTCTTCGCCAAACAGTTGGTTGGCAAGATCAGCACTGCCAATGATCGCGTCGTCTCCCTGATGTCCTCGGACTTGGATCGAAGTGACATTCGGAAAGCTCAAGGCCACGACTTGGGCGAGGTCGATCGAGTTGTCCTGATCGCCGCCGCTCACCACGATCGTCTGGATGCTCGTCGTCGGAACCGTGCCGAGACTGGTGACGGGAGTCAAGATGCCTCCATTGCTCCCGATTTCCACCAACACATTGCCTCCGAAGGGACGGACTCGAACGTCATCTCCGCCCTCCAGCGAAATGTTGAGTTCGCTCCCCGCGATCAACAGCACGGAGGCCGACGGGAGCGTGCGCTCCTCCAATTGCTCCACAGATTTCAGATTGGCGATTTCCGATTTGAAATTTGAAATCTGAGATCTGCAATTTGAAACTTGGGCCAGTCCGCGCCGGCGACTTCGCTGTGCCACACCAGTCAGACTTTTCAGCCAATACGCGAACTGCATGATCTGCCCTCCGTGTCGAATATCCGCGGCGCAATGGTCACTTCGTTTGGGCCTATTGCGAGCATCAGGCGGTGACGGTTCTGCCACATTTCGCGGAAACGCAGGTTGTCTATCGGCGCTCACAATCGGCACACGCGACAGATCTGGTCCCGCTCGACAGGACCGCTGAATCGGGAAGAACTGCTGTGTTCAGGAGCACGGGAACGTCAGGCTCGACTGTTGCAACTGCCAGCACCGCGACAACGCAATTCACCATTACAGACCGCAAAGTTTGACATCCGCAGGTCAACGTCGTTGAACTGGAAGTGAACCACGCGCCCAGGCAAAGGCATAAAAGAAGAAGCCGATCAAACCCATCACCACAATCGCTCCGATTGTCACACCAGTTCGCTTGGCGGAATCGTCCATGAATGCCGCGAGCAGGTCGGGAAGTGCAAAGGCCAACCCGATCAGTAGTCCGCCGATGCCCGTCCAAAACTCGGTGCGTTCGTACCAGCGTCGGTTCGTCAAACCCAATCGCGACAGCGAGGTATGGGCTTCGTCGACATGGCGGACCAACACGGATTCAGCGTTCTCATGCTTGGCAAACGAATCCGCGATCGCTTCCAGATTGTGCTTAAATTGATCGTTGGATTGGTTGAGGCGTTGAGTCGCCTCCCTTGACCAGCGCGGACTACGTGGCATCACTTACTTTCTGTCGCAGGTCGTTTGAAAGCTCTTTTGCATTCCTTGGAGGATCAGTTCAACATCAGAAGAAAACTGGCCACGGAGAACTGCGTCGTGAACTCCCTCACTCATTAACCGCGCGGCTTCTCGGACGTCCTCAACTTCAATTTGAACGGTTTTCACGGAAGGATTGCGTTTTTGAGCGATGCGTTCGGCAATCTCATAAATCACTTCGTCCAATTCCGACGCGAAACAGTTCATGACATCCAAGGCGTCACGAGACATGCTGCTTTGAGTTTCTGGCATTGTGATGGTTGACATAATCTGGCCTCAGCTTGCGGTTCTCGTTTGCTTCGAAGATGTCTGGAAAATGTTCGGAAGTTTCTCGCTGAACGCTTCAGCGAACTCGATCCTAATTCGGCCGAATCGCGAGGTGAAGCCGAATCGGGAAGAGGATGACGCCTTTCGGCCGATGCGGAAAGTCATCATGCAAACAAACAGCCCCCGACGAGTTTCCTCGTCGAGGGCTGTTTTAATCACGGCTGCCGATCATGGATGAAGCGGCAACTTAGTAAATGTCTTCGTCGTGGCCGCCGCCACCCTTCTTGTCATCCTTCGGCTTCTCGGCGATGAGAGCGTCGCTGGTGAGCAGCAAGGTCGAGACAGAAGCGGCGTTCTGCAACGCGGAACGAGTCACCTTGGTTGGGTCGATGATGCCACTCTTCACGAGGTCTTCGAACTTGCCGGTCTGAGCGTTGTAGCCCTTGTTGCCGTCCAGTTCGAGCACCTTCTCGCAGATCACTCCGCCATCGACGCCGGCATTGTCGGCAATCTGAGTGGCGGGAGCACGGCAGGCTCGCAGGATAATGTTGTAGCCGACCAGTTCATCGTCGGCCAAACCCTTGCCCTTGACGCTGCCGGACGCTCGCAACAACGCCACGCCGCCGCCGGGAAGAATGCCTTCCTCGACCGCCGCACGCGTCGCATGCAGAGCGTCTTCCACGCGAGCCTTCTTCTCTTTCATCTCGGATTCAGTCGCTGCTCCGACGTTGATCTGAGCCACGCCACCCGACAACTTCGCGACTCGCTCTTCGAGCTTCTCGCGGTCGTAGTCGCTGGTGCTGGATTCCAGTTCGCGGCGAATCTGGTCGATGCGCGCCTTGATGTCGGCGGTCTTGCCAGCACCCTCGATGACCGTCGTGTTGTCTTTGTCGATGATGATCTTCTTCGCACGGCCGAGATCGCTGAGTTGGACGTTCTCCAACTTGATGCCGAGGTCTTCGAAGATCGCTGTGCCACCGCACATGATCGCCAAGTCTTGCAGCATCGCCTTGCGACGATCACCGTAACCGGGCGACTTGACCGCGACGCACTTGAACGTGCCACGCAACTTGTTGATGACCAGCGTTGCCAGAGCTTCGCCTTCGACCTCTTCGGCGACAATCACCAGCGGCTTGCCCGACTGCACGACCTTCTCCAACACGGGAACCAAGTCCTTGATGTTCGAGATCTTCTTTTCGTGGATCAAGACGTAGGCGTCCTCGTAGAGAGCCTCCATCGTGTTCGGGTTCGTGACGAAGTACGGGCTGAGATAGCCGCGGTCGAACTGCATCCCTTCGACAACTTCAAAGTCCGTCTTCAGGCTCATGCTTTCCTCGACGGTGATGACGCCGTCCTTGCCGACTTGGTCCATGGCCTCGGCCAGGATGTTTCCGATCTCTTCATCGCCATTCGCGGCGACGGTGCCGACTTGAGCGATCGACTTCTTATTCTTGCAGTCGATGGCCATGCCCTTGAGCTTTTCGACGACGTCTTCGACGGCCTTGTCCATGCCGCGCTTCATGTCGATCGGATTGACACCCGCAACGACCGCCTTGAGACCTTCGATGAAGATCGCTTCGGCGAGAATTGTGGCTGTCGTTGTGCCGTCGCCGGCGATGTCGGAAGTCTTGCTGGCGACTTCCTTGACCATGCGAGCGCCCATGTCCTCAAACTTGTCGGACAGTTCGATCTCGCGAGCAACCGTCACGCCGTCCTTGGTGACGGTGGGGGAGCCAAAGCTCTTTTCGATAATCACATTGCGGCCGCGGGGGCCGAGCGTCACGCGAACCGCCTTGGCGAGCTTGCTCACGCCACGGCGAACCGCCTCTTTCGCCTCTTGATCGAAGGCAATCATCTTGGCCATGTTCTGAAACTCCTGAAAGGAATCTGTGATTGAAAAACCGTAGAGCAGACTGCACGCCTGCTAGAATTTGCCGTTGAAATCACAGGCGAGCCGCCTGTGCTACGACGAGTGCAACAATTCGTTAGATCGTGGCGAGGATGTCGCTCTCGCGGAGCAACAGATAAGTCTCATCGCCGACCTTGATCTCATCACCGGCGTATGAGCTAAAGAGAACTTGATCGCCGGCCTTCACCGTCAGCGCGACCTTGGTGCCATCCCGACGGACGTACCCTTCGCCCACAGCCAGCACTTCACCGCGTTGCGGTTTGTCCTTGGCCGAATCAGGCAGAACGATGCCGCCGAGCGTCGTGGTCTCGGCCTCAGCACGCTTCAACACCACTCGGTCACCGAGTGGAACCAGTTTTTCCGTTTTCGACTTCACGGCGGACTTGGCCATCAGAGTCTCCTCAGGTCTCAAAACAACAGACGGGATGCGATCTTGCCCGAGCGAACAGCTTGGGGTTCGCCGCGAGAAGCGAATCGCGGGCCAAATAACTCATTTGCCACAAGCTGATAAATGAAAGCGAGTTGCTGACAATGACAAGCTTTCCAAAGACTGCCATCGCTGTCGTGCAAATGGAATCGCCGATCAGTGCGCTGCCAATTCGGCATACCAGCCCGAAGCGCCAGCGAGGGCGAAACGCTCGAAATGACTTCCCCAAATGCTGATCGTCTTGGGGAGCGTTCCCCTCACCCACGTTTCGAATTAGTGTGCCGTCACAATCGCTAAACTAGGCACCATTGACAGAATAGGAATAATCGGTATCTTGATCACCGTAACGCCGCGCACGCTCGCTCTCATCAACCTCCAGTGCGGGAGCGATACGCTGTGCTCAATGACTTTCCTCCGTTCGACACAATGGTTTGGGCCGAGTCGAACTCAAATTCTGGCTTCAATTCATCGGTTCCTGCGCCGCATATCGGCTCGGCCGCGACCGCTTTAGAGAAGGCCGCATTCACCACTCAAATCGTCCGCGCTTGTGATGATTTGGCAACGGAGCGATGCGATCATGCAATCACGGAATTGCAGCGATTGTGGCAAACCGCGCTGAAGCGCGGCGACGCGGAACTCGCGGAAGTCGCATGTCACAACCTTGCGGTCGCCTTTCGGCAAGTGGGTGATTTTTCGGCAGCCCGTTCGTGGCAGCAGCAGTCGATCGCGTGGTGGACTTACCGAGCGGCAAGTCTCCGCGGCCGCGACCGTGAAGACGATGAATTGGCTCGGTTGGCCTGCGATCTCACGGGGCGTGGCTGTGACGAATTCATGCGCCGCGACTTTGCGCTCGCGGAATCATTTTGGCGGCGCGCCTTGGCGATTGAGGAATGGCGCGGCTCGTGGGATGGGCAAGCGGTTGATTGCGGCAACCTTGGCCTATTAGCCGCCGCACGCGGCGAGTTCTCCGACGGTATTCGCTGGCTGCGAAAGTCATTGCAATGGCATCTTCTGCTGTCTGACCAAAGTGGCGCTGGAATGGATTTGATGAACCTCGCGGAACTGCAAAGGCTGCTCGGCGAGTTTCGGCGTTCGACAAATTCGTTGCGATGTGCCGTTCGGTGTTTTCGCCTTGTCGGCGCGGTCGGGTTTCAGCAGCGAGCCGAACTAAGACTGCGCGAAGCGCGGCGCATTGAGGCTGTCTTGCAATTCGATCCGCAGTTGAACTGACAGCATTCCTCCACCGCCCGGTGTAGGTGGTGAAATATCTTGTGGCTACCGGCTCGTTGACGGAACTCGGTCGCGTGGCAAAGCGGCAAGTAACCCGAGTCGTGAGCGAAGTCCGCCCTCGCTCGCGCATTTTGAAGTTGCGCAGTCTTGTTTTTCGCCCCAAAGGGGTGCAACTCGA
>JAYVSP010000305.1:0-4811 GCA_043775215.1 Planctomyces sp.
GTGGTTTTTTTACGGAGCCTATTATGGCACGATCGGCATGTTCCAAGTCGGCGGCGATCAATGGGCTCAATGCAAGCGGCACATGATTCCGTTGCTGCTGAACCTGCAAGCCGCCGACGGAAGTTGGAGCGGCCGTAACGGACAGGAAACCAACCTCGGCACGATCTACTGCACCAGCCTGTCGGTCTTGGCACTCTCGGTCGAGTATCAGTTCCTGCCGATCTATCAGAGGTAGTCGAATCACACTCGCATCATCATCATCAGACATGACCCAAGAACTTCCCAAGAATCCACTGCATGGCATCACGCTCGCGATGATCCTTGAGCAACTCGTCGCGCATGTGGGTTGGGCCGAGTTGGGGCGGGCCATTCCGGTTCGGTGCTTTACTCATGACCCGAGCATCAAGTCGAGCCTCACGTTCCTCCGGAAAACACCGTGGGCTCGGGCGAAGGTTGAGGCATTCTACCTCGACCGCCTGGACGAGATCGGTCCTTCATCGAACAAACCGGTAGCTGGCCCTGAGTCAGCTTGACGAGGTTTGAGCCATCGCACGTTTATCAGTAGGAGTTGGTAAACGCTCT
Source organism: Planctomyces sp. (assembly GCA_043775215.1). Classification (GTDB taxonomy): domain Bacteria; phylum Planctomycetota; class Planctomycetia; order Planctomycetales; family Planctomycetaceae; genus SXKJ01. The sequence goes on from JAYVSP010000305.1 coordinate 583, forward strand.
GGCTATTCATCAATATTCTTCGCACGGGCGAGATTGATGCTTTGTTTAACCCCAACGCCATCGGCGTGGGCGCGGTGGGAACGACTCGCGCACGCCGATGGCGTTGCGGTTAAACATCTCTCAATCTCGCCCGCACGAAGAATAAATCACCACACACGTCGCAAGGTCTCGACGATCACTGGTTGTGTCAGAATGATGGTCTGGGTCATCGGAAATGAATAATAAGTTGTGTATCCACTGTAACTGTTTGACCAATTGCTGAAGCCAGCATTACCTCCGTACGAGTAGTCATGGCCCGTGCCTCCCGCTCCGTACCCAACGGACCTCCAGACTCCTCCTGTCGGCACTTCAATCTGAATCGTGTCCGTGAAGGTCTCAACAGACACACTTTGCCATTGGGGTTTGACGTAGTGCCCGTCACGTACCATTCCAGGCCGCCCTTTGACACCGGCGAACGAGTCGGTCGCAAGAGCGATCACGAGAGCAACGGCGCACAAAACGATGCACAGCAATTTCGATTTCATGATGTCCTGAATCCTTTCACCCATCAAAGCCAAGCTCCTACCATTAGCTGAAATGGGGCAATCAAACTCCGTTTGCGCGGGAACAGAGTTGTGAGAAAGAGGAGAGAACCCATCCGCACTTGGGGTGACTCAATTCTGAACTCTGGCAATTTCCACTTGTGCCGAAATTTTAAGTGAGGCGGCCAGAACACTCCATCTCGACACACAACGAGTCCTGTGCGCCCCGTACCGCATGGCGCAACCGACCACGCTTCACTGAAAGAGAACGCACCGCATGACGTCCTCCGTAACTCCGTTTCGTAGTCAACAATGGTTTTCCGGCCGAGAAGAGTTGGCGTTTCAGAATCGAGCCGCACTGCGGGCGATGGGGCTGAATCCCGATGACTTTGTCGGTAAACCGGTGATCGGGATCGCCAATAGTTGGAGTGATCTCAACAACTGCAACGCGAACTTGCGCGAACTGGCCGAAGCGGTGAAGCGCGGTGTGTTGTTGGAAGGAGGTCTGCCGCTGGAGTTCCCGACGATCTCGTTGGGCGAGGAGTTCATGAAGCCGTCGGCGATGTTGTATCGCAATCTGATGGCGATGGATGTCGAAGAGACGTTGCGAGCGAATCCGATCGACGGTGTGGTGTTGCTATGCAACTGCGACAAGACGACACCGGCCCAACTGATGGCGGCAGCCAGTGCGGATTTGCCGGCCATTCAACTCAACGGCGGCCCGCGATCGAGCGGGCATTGGCGCGGCGAGACGATCGGTTCGGGGACCGATCTGTGGCGGTACTCGGACGAAAGAAGAGCAGGGCGGTTGTCCGATTCCGACTGGCATGAATTGGAGGCGTGCTACGGTTGCGGCGTCGGCGCGTGCAACACGATGGGAACGGCCTCCACGATGACGTCGCTGTCAGAAACGCTGGGCATGATGTTGCCCGGTACGGCCAGCATTCCGGCGACGGATGCTCGGCGTCTGCAAGCGGCAACTGCGACCGGACGGCGGATTGTGCAAATGGTGCATGAGAACTTGCGGCCGTCACACATCCTCACCGTGCAAGCGTTCGACAACGCGATTCGGACATTGTTGGCGCTCGGCGGTTCGACAAACGCGGTCGTGCATCTGATTGCGATGGCCGGCCGGCGCAACATCCGGTTGCCGCTGTCTCGGTTTGATGAGCTGTCGAGGACCACACCATTCTTAGTGAATCTAGCTCCGTCGGGAAAGCACTTGATGGACGCGTTTCATGCGGCGGGCGGCGTGTCGGCGGTGCTGGCCGAACTGCGAGACTTGCTCAATCTCGAGTGCTTGACTGTTACGGGCAAGCCGCTGGGCGAGAACATTGCTCGCGCGCGGAGCTTTGATCGGGATGTCATTCGCGCGCGAGAGCACTCGCTTTGCGAAGGCGGATCATTGGCCGTGTTGACGGGAAATCTCGCGCCGCGCGGCGCGGTGATCAAAGTCTCGGCCGCATCGCCAAAGTTGATGCAGCATCGCGGGCGAGCAATCGTGTTTCACGACTATCAGAACATGCTCGCGCGGATTAACGATCCCGACTTACCAGTGGACGCCGACAGCATCTTGGTATTGCAGAATGCCGGGCCGAAGGGAGTTCCTGGATTTCCCGAGTGGGGCTCGATTCCGATTCCGACGAAGTTGTTGCATGCCGGAGTGACCGACCTGGTGCGGATCAGCGACTCGCGGATGAGCGGCACAGCATTCGGCACGGTGGTACTGCATGTGGTTCCTGAAGCCGCGGCCGGCGGACCATTGGGACTTGTGCGAGATGGCGACTGGATTGAGTTAGACGTTGCGTCGCGCCGCCTGCAATTGCTGGTTGAGATCGATGAGTTAGCTCGGCGTCGCGCCGAGTGGCAGCCGCCAGTCACGAAGCACCTTCGCGGATATCCTCGGCTCTACATCGACCATGTGCTGCAAGCGGACGAAGGCTGCGACTTTGATTTTCTGCGCGCGACCAACGAGGCAGAGTTGGAGTTCGTGCAGCCAATTGTTGGCCGTTCGTGAGCGGCACGGCGCTAGCCGCCGGTGTATTTGCATGTGAAATCTAACTCACGACACGGTGGCTATCGACATTCCGCTCAAGGGAGTGCCGCTAGAGCTTGAATTCCGTCGGTCGCCTCACGAGGCGGACTTGTCCAAATAGCGGATGCGTTTCTGGACGTCGACGTTCACGCTTTGATAGCGCGTCACCAAGTTTCCGGGACTGAAGAGTTTTGCTCGAATGGCCTCGACGTCGTCTTGGCCGATGGCGTGGGTGAAGATTGAGCGGAGATATTCGATTCCCAGCTTCGATGGTTGAAATTTTGTGTCGTCATAAAATGAGCGATGCACAAGGCGCGGATGAATCAAGCCCCACTGGTCCTTGAGTTTGTTCGCAGCGATTGCGTCCAGGATGAAGCCCTTTTCTCGCGACCATTGCAGCGTGGCGATTGAATCATTCTGTTCGGCCATAAGCAGGTCGAAAGCCTTGCCCCCGAGTTGAGAGGCGTAGAATCGGTCAAACATAATCGGCCGTCCGCCTCGCTGAGTGTGTCCGACTTTGCGGGTGAAGATCGCCGACTTGGCCGATTCGTGGCGGCGATTTTTTTGGAAATAGCCATCCCCCAGCCGTTTGATCAGGATGTTCTGCAACGCTTCCGCGGCACCGTTGAAGAGAATGTTGCCGGCGGGGTCTTTGCTGTGGCAATCAACAGCACCCAGCGGTCGACCGGTTTCGTCCGAAACTCCCTCGCCGATCACGACGACGGCATGTTTCTGCATGTCATAGATTTCGCGGACTTTCTGCACGACTCGATCGATGTTCAACGGAACTTCGGGGATCAACACCAAATCCGGCTGCCCGTATGCCGATCCCAGCGCGATGTAGCCGGACTCGCGCCCCATGACCTCAATGATGGCGATGCGGCGATGACTTTCGGCAGTCGTGCGGATGCGCTCGACCCCTTGAGCCACAACATACACGGCGGTTGCATAGCCAGGAGTCGCGTAATTGACGATCTCTTCCAAATCAATTTCGTCGCGACTGGCCGTCCGCCGGTATTGCGGCTGGCCGGCCGCATCGACTCCCTCACGAAGCCACTCGCTGGGTTCCTGGAGGTAGTTCAACCCCAGATCGTTGTCGATTGTCTTCGGCGCGAGCGTGCAGGGAAAGAATTCGGACACCGGCTGCATGCCGCTGATCGTGCCGTCACCGCCGATGCAGATCAGCCCTTCGATCCCCAGCCGCTTCAACCGTTCGGTGACCACTTTGATCTCGTTCGGTTTGTTCGGGTCGATGTAGGTCCGCGACGAGCCGATGATCGACCCGCCCAAGCACGGATCCAATTCAGGAATCGACTGGTACAACGGATTGAGCAGCACATGCGGGACGGTGGGATTCAGCAGCCCGTCAAAGCCTTTGATCAGTCCGAAGACTTCCACCTCGCATTGATTCGCCCGTTCGACAGCTCCCGCCAGCGTCGCATTGAGTGCCGGTGTGTCGCCTCCCGCCGTAAGAATGCCAATTCGGTTCATGGTCTTGCGCATGAGGAGGTCTCCTGGCCGCTGCACTCGTCTTGAGCCATTTCGGCGAACGACTTATACCTCGCCCCCCGTTAAATTTCTAAGGGTGCCCGAAGCGGTGAAACACACTAACCCGAAGCATCAGTTTTGAAGTTGCGCAGTCTTGTTTTTCGCCCCAAAGGGGTGCAACTCGA
>JAYVSP010000306.1:0-8772 GCA_043775215.1 Planctomyces sp.
GGGCGGGTGCTCCACGAGACATCAAACAGAGAATCACATCTTATGGAGCGCCCGCCCTCGCTGGCGCTTCGGGTTAATGTGCAAGATCACGCGCAGGAAAACCATGAGCGATGAGACTCAGCAACGGCAACGCGGTTGCTGGCAAGTGTTGCGGACACACGAGGTCTATCGCGATGCGTGGATGCTGCTGACGAAGGACGACGTGATTCGGCCTGATGGCCAGCCCGGAACGCACACGATCACGCGATTCAAAGCGGGTGTCTCCGTGCTGCCGCTCGACGCGGACGGATACGTCTATTTGGCCGAGGAGTTTCACTACGCCGTTGCCCGGCGGAATCTGGAAGTCATCAGCGGCGGCGTTGAGACCGGTGAAGAGGCTTTGGCGGCGGCGGTTCGTGAACTGCGTGAAGAAGTGGGCCTGACTGCGGCACGATGGACTTCGCTGGGAGTCACCGATCCCTTCACGACGCAAGCGCTGGGACCGGTGACGCTGTTCCTGGCCGAGGAACTGACGTTCGTCGAGGCAGCTCCGGAAGGAACCGAGTTGATCCGCCGCGTGCGAGTTCCGCTGGCGGAGGCCGTCGATCTGGTCATGCGCAGCGAGATCACGCACGCGCCAAGTTGCGTACTGATCCTCAAAGCAGCGCGGTATCTCGGTTGACTGACTGCGCGTACTCGACTGTCTTGTCCCCTCGCCCCGGTACTCCGGGGAGAGGGTTAGGGTGAGGGGTTTTTGTGAGTGGACGACCAACTCCGCGTTCGGCCCCCTCACCCTAACCCTCTCCCCCCGAAGCGGGGGGCGAGGGGACAAGACAAACCGCAGTGGCCGCCGCTGGCGGCGCTGGTTCGGATGCCTGAGTCGCTTTCGCTTCGTCGGATTGAATGCGGTCCAGTAGCATGATCTTTTGCCAGATGCTGCGTGACAGGCCGTTTGTCAGCGACGTGATTTCGTTGACTGAATCCAAGACGAGGGAGTCCGGGAATTCTTGCACATAGATTGCGGCCGTTTTGCTGATCATCGAGAGCAGTTCGCTGCAATAGTCGAGGTAGCGGCCAAGCTCGAACGGTGACATCGTGCGGCGCGGCGACGACGGCGTTGCAGGCCCACCTTGCACGAGCCGCTCCGGATCTTTGGTGAGCTGGTGCATATCGACGATGTGAGCCATCGAACGCAGCTCGTGCAGTGCAATCAATGCGTTCCGCCGCTTCAGCCGCAACTCCCACGACATGACGAATAGCACCACCGCGCCAATGTAGACCAGACTGGCTAGCGATGAGTCCACCGTTTGCACGGTTTCCGAAAAGTTGTCCCATTTCAAAACGCCGGGACCGAACGGAACCTGCCACACGAACCACGCGACCAATGCCAGACAACATCCGATCAGAAACCACTCCACGATCCGCAGCGGGACATTCGGCCGGCTAATCCGATGAGCGCGGTTGGTCGCCTCGCGAGCCATCGTGACTAACTCGACGGCCACTTGCCGGAGATTGGCCTCGGGAAACCGTTCGGCGATCCGCCGCTCCAACCGCTCCGCCGTCTCGACGACTTGATCGGGTTGCAGGCTGCGAAATTGTTTGGGCATGGCGATTCACTTGGCGGTTGGTTCTGGAAGAGTGGGTGCGTTCGTCACGGGCGACTCAACCACGCTGACGCGCTGAAAGTTTCGCAGCTTCTGTCCAAACGCCCAAAGTTGCGAAACCTCCCGCAAGCGTTGATCGATCGCCTGCGGCGACATGTCGACCACGATCGAGCGTCGCGCGTCTTGCAATCGTGGCGGATTAAGGTTGGATGGTGGGATCATTGGGATCGAATCCAAGTTTCTCGAGGTCAACAAGGTCTTGCGGCCGCCCCGCCAGACGTTTCATCTTCGCCAAGCCCGCTGCTGACACGACGGTGACATGCTGGCCTTGCCAAGCAAATGTCTCGCGAGTTGCCCACACATCGCAGAAAGCCGGAGACATCACGAGTAAATCCAGGATCAATGGGTCTTGGCCGACGATCTTGGTGCTGCGGCGAATCATCGTCTGTTGCGGCGCCGTCCGCTCGGCCATCAATCGCGGCATCCTCAGGATCTTGGTGCTGCGGCGAATCATCGTCTGTTGCGGCCCCTGACCGAACGGCATGATGCCCGCATCAAACTGGAATCCCAACTTCGCTTGAAAGAGGTCAACGATGCGCTCGACATCCTGAGGTTGAACCAACAAGTCAACATCGTTCGTGAACCGAGGATGACCGTGCAGTGCCAAGGCAATCCCGCCACATACGGCGAATTCGATCCCTTCGCTCTGGAGCGTCACAATGACTTTCTGGAACTCGTCGTAAAGGTCCATGAATGTCTCCACCCGATTTGATCACCAATTCGGCACACACGTCTGCCAGGCCGGCGTCACGGCGACAACGTCGCCAAGAATTCGATCACGTCACGCAGTTCGCGCGGAGACAGGACTTTGCCCATCGGAGGCATTGCGGATTTCGGTGGCGTCCGTTCTTCGATCTCATTGATCGGAACTCCAACGACTCGGCCATCAGGTGTTTCGATGGAGACGTGTTGCGCGGTTTCGACCTTCAGCGTGCCGGCAATGACGCGACCGCTGTCGAGCACCAGCGTGATGCTTCCGAAGCCGGGAGTGATCTTGGCGTTGGGGTCGATCAACGATTGCAGCAAATGCTCGCGAGACCCTTCCGGTGTTTCTCGATTGCGTTTGACGACCTCGGTCAAGTCCGGCCCGGCGGTCCCTCCCTCACCGCGAATTTTGTGGCAACGAATACACTGACCTTGCGCGTGTCCGGTGAAGACGGCGCGTCCTGTTTCCACGTCGCCGCCTTGCAGAGCGAGCCGATGTGCGGCCAGCGGGTCATCGGTCTTCGCGCTCAGCGCGGCCGACCTGCGTTGCAGCGCAAGATTGATCGGGCCGATTTCTCGCCGCGCCGTCGCAGCCTCCAGCAAATCAACCTGCAACTCCAAGGCGACGCCTCCGGATGCAAGTCGCTCGGCCCACGTCGCCAAGTCGGCATCCGCGTCTTTGTGTTTCATCGCGGCCAACGTCGCGAACGCGCGTTGCCGGTCGATCTGACTTCCGGTCGATGCCTGGGGAGCTTGCATGTCGAGCACCTGTCGTAACTCACTCAGCCCCGCTGTGGCATCACGCAAGGCGATGATTTCGCGAGCCGCCGCGCGCAGCAACGGCACGTCGGATTTCAACGACGTCTGTAACGACTCGGCCAACATCGGGACATTTCGCGCGGCGAGCAACTTCAATGCGGCGACTCGCGCGGCCGCCGGCCGTTTGGCATCGGTGAGCCATTCCGCGAACGTCGCCTCATCCGCTTGAAGGCCGTGCCGTGCGACCAACTCGACAACCTGCGTCACCAAATTCCCTTGTGCCGAGGCGAGCAACTCCGGCAGTTTTTCGTTGAGGACATCTCGCGCAACTGCCGGATCTCGCTTCGGCAACGGGCGCCAGAATCCCGTGACGCGATCGCGAGCAGTCGGCTCTGTCCATGCCGTCAGCGCGGCAAAGGCTTCTTCGCGAACACGTGTCGAATGCTTTGCGTTCATCACGATCGCAGCGACTCGCTGCACAGATTCCGCGCCACCCAACCGGAAGTTCGCGTTGATCGAGCGTCGTAACAATGATTCAAGATTGATGACTCGCTCGACGGGCGCTTGGCCGGGAGACAGTTCAGTTGACATCGACTTCAAGACCGTCGTTGTGGTGAGTTGCTCCAACTTCCGGGCGAGCGCCGGTTGAGACACTTCGATCGGAACATCGTTGATCGCCCGCGCGGCTTCGGTCACGATCGTCCAGTCCTCGTCGTCGAGAAACTGTTCGCAGCGCGGATCGGCCATGCGGCGTTGCACCAGCAGCACAGCGCGACGCACGGCCGGGGAGCGGTCTCGCGAGAAAGACTGCAACAGCTCCAGATCGCCGATCCAGGCGAGGGCCATCACGCCGGCATGACGCAGATACGGATCGGCATCGGCGTTGTCGCGGAGCATTTCGATCAGGCCGAGATTGACCGTGCCACGTTTGACGCGAGCCTGCTCCTCGGGCGAACGAACGGTCGGGACGAGCGGCGACTTCGTGGGAAACGCCACATCTCCGCAGCGAGCACCGATTGGAACGTGAGGCTCGCCGGCCGCGATCTTGCCCAGTGCCATCGCGGCGAAAAACTTCGTTCGGGAGCTGCCCTCTCTCAGTCGCGGAAGCAACTGCGGAACTGCCTCGGCGACTCGCGCCTCGCCGAGTGATTTGATGGCCTGGCAGCGGACGTGCTCGTCTTCGTCAGCCAACAGCGCGAGCAGCGCCTTTGCCGTCGCCGAAGTTGCGAGACTTCGGTCAGATGTTGCGTTGCCGCCCTCCGAACTCTCACGAGTTCGGCTACTTCCAAATAGGTCGGGATGACGACGGCCGATTTGACTCAGTGTCCAAATCGAATGAAGTCGCGACACTGTCAGCGCATCGCGATAGGTGGCCAGGTCCAGCAACGGCTTGACGGTCGCCTCACCACGCGTCGCCAATTCAAACTGGGCTCGAAGACGGACTCGCATGTCGGCGTGAGACAACAGGCTGACGAGGTCGTTGATCGAGCCGACTTGAAATCCGTCACGCAGGATTTGTTTGGTCTGCGTCACTTCGTCGCGCGCGATGAGTCGCGGATCATGCACCGTGAAGATGCGGCCTCCCAGGCTCTTGCCGGACCAGTCGAGATTCACGAAGTCGGAGACGTACATCTTGCCGTCGTAACCGAACTCGACGTCGGTGGCGTTGATCGGCTTGAGAAAATCATGCGCGTCGGTGATCTCGAAACTGGCTCCGCGCGGTTTGACGGCGAACGATTCAATGCCTCCGCCTCCCGTGTAATTGCACATGAAGAAGTGGCCGGCGTACCGATCGGGCAAGCCGACTCCAGGGTAGTACGCAAACCCGGATGGGCCGGCTCCCAGCGGTCCGACCGGCGGGACGATCCACGACGGTTGCAGGTCGATTGCTTCAGGAGCGTCGGGCATGCGCCACATCGACTCGGCATGCCACGGGCCGGTCAGGTACGGCGGATTGAGCGATTGAAACGCCATGTTCCAGCCGCTGTCGCCTCCCTCAACGATGTGGACCAGTCGCGAATGATCTCCCTTGTCGCAGTTGTTGTCGGCGGCGAACAAGTTGCCGAACTGGTCGAAGGCGATTTCTTGCGGATTGCGCAGCCCGCGATGCACGACTTCAAACTCCGTACCATCGGGATAGCAACGAAACACCGCGCCGTTACGCGGTCCATGAAAGGTGAGGCCCTCTTTCGAAGTCACATGAAAGCCGCGATCGCCGATCGAAAAATACAACTTCCCGTCCGGCCCCCAGGCGAGTCCATGCAAGTCGTGACCGAGAAACCCCGCGTTCACACCGAAGCCTGATAGCAGCTTTTCCTTCACATCGGCCACGCCATCACCGTCGGTGTCTCGCAGACGCCACAAGTGCGGAATGCAGGTGAAATAGACATCGCCGTTGTGAGCCAGCACTCCGGCAGCCAGACCGTCCAACGGTTCGTTGAAGCCAGTGGCAAAGACCGTGCTGCGGTCGGCGCGGCCGTCCCCGTCGGTGTCTTCGACCAGACGTAATTGATCGGACGTTTTCGTGAACCAGTTCATCCCGCCATCAAATTTGTCGGCGAACTTCTGGAACATCGCGAGCCGGTCCTCCGTCGTCTGCAATTGCAAGTCGTCTTCAAGCAGAAACGGGCGAGTCCGGTTTTCCTCAGTCCCGCGATTGAACCGATACTCCTCTGCCACAAATACGCGGTTGTGTTCATCGACGCCGATTGCCACCGGGCTGGCGAGCTGTGGCTCTGCCGCGAAGAGTTCAACCTTCAGTCCTTCCAGTCCTTCGGGAACTCGAAATGTCGCGATCTGCTTAATTGCCGCATCCGTGCCATCGGGCAAGTCGGGATCAATCCGCGGCGGCGCGGCGGAGACGTTGAACACAATCAACGTGCTGACAAACAAGCTCAGTGAGATCGAAAGACATCGCATGGTGAATTCTCGAAGGAACTGTGGGCGGATTTTCGATTGCCATTTTCGGTCGAGTGTAACCACTCTCACTAAGAGCGAGACCGATTCTCGGCGAGAGCCGGCTACACTGCGGCTTCGCTGCGCTACAAATTCCACCAGGCGATGTACGCCGCGATGATCCGATTTACCCACTCAATGCCGCAGGCTAACCCGAACTTGAACCGATTTTTGATGTGATTGTCGTGCTGGAATGCCTTATTTTATCGGGAAATAAGGCATTTTGGGAGTATCAAAAGAAGAGGCAGGTTCTGGCTACGCGGTGGTGGAGAGAAGTTCGAGAGCGCGGCGTTGGGTGGGGGTGGATTGTGTCAGTTGGTTGAACGTCGACTTGCTCTGGTCGATTCGGATGCGGTTGCGAGTCAGGGTCGCGAGGTGTTTCAGCAGGTCTTGGAAGTTTTGGACCGGAAGGTCGTTCGCGTTGCGGCGGGTCGCGTCCTTGCGTTTCGCCGAGGAGGATCGCTGAGCTTTCGCCACCACGGACTTCCTCGCGGCTTGAGCGGCGGCGCGGTCTTCGTCGTCGAACAGCAGTTCCTTCAGGCGGTCGCGCAGGTGCCATTCGACGTAGTATGGACTACCGGTTTTTAAGTCCGGAGTGACGATGGCGGAACGGGCTTGAGGGGGTTGATGTTGCATCAAGAGGCCGTCGCCACTGTCCCAACCACTGGCCAAAATCTGTCCCAACCACTGGCCAAAAATCTGGCGAGTTGGTGACAACGAATTAGAAGGCGGAGCGTGTTGGTTCGGTGTCGGAACGTGGTCGCGAACACGATGCTGAGTTGGCTCGGATCGTCTCGGCGTGGGATGAACTGCCGACGGTGTTGAAGGCGGCGATGCTGGCAATTGTGGACTCGGCTGGCGCGGGGAGTGGGCGGTGAAGTGGGATGTCTGATCGAACGGACGCGGTGATGTGGGAACGGCTCGGCCGTCAGGGAGCGTGAGCATCGACGTGGCCACGCCCGCAACCACCAGCGCGGCCGATGAACAGAGCGTGGAAGCGGCCATCGTGTTGATGAAATGGTTCGCGAACGAAGCGAAGCGGGTGTGCGCGCTGCTCGGCAATAGTGACGACTCCGAAGAAAGCCGGCGGCGACGTCTGGCCATCGAAGCGGCTCAAGAGCACGGCGGGCGAATCACGGTTCGCAACCTGATGCGATGCCGCGCCGAGTTCGCCAAGCCGGCGGAACGATACCGAGCAGACGTTGAACGCTCTGGCCGCGGTCGGCTTGGGACGCTGGGAGCAATCCTCACCGGGCAAGTGCGGCGGGCGACCGTCAGCCGTGTTCGTGTTGGGTGAGGGAATGGTTGCAGTAGTATCTCGAACTGATTCAAAAGTGATTGCGGCGAGCGACTGATGGCAATCCGAGACTTTGGGAACACAACATGGATCCAATGAGTGAGTTTTTCGACGCGGGAAATGCCGGCTCTGGCCAAACGATCGAAGTGATGGACGGATTCGACGAGCAACGGGTGTTAGAGACGACCTGCGCCTTTGCGAATTCGGAGGGCGGCGCGATCTATTGCGGAGCGACAGCAGGTAAGTTTCCACCGGGCGGACCGATGGCATTTTTGCGCTATGAATTCAACGGACTCCGGAACGTAGCCTACACGCATATTTTGGAGCAGTTTTTCGACCATTTCATCAGTCCGTATCCGAAAGTCATTTTCGGAATAACAGGGTTGGATGGAAGGTTTCTGTCGTTTAAGGTTGAAGCATCACCGCAACCCATCTCACTTGCGAACGGACGGCGATTCAAACGGGTCGGCACAAAGAATGTGTTGGTAACTGAGGCACTGCCGCCCTCGTTGCCGGTCGGTCGCTCTACTCGCCCAGATACTAAAGCCGACCGACCAGGCGATCCCGACGCGACACGAGCGGAGAAAAACGCTTCGATAGGAATGTCGATTAGCGGACACAACCCGCGACAAGCTGACGAACCAACCTCGCCTGCTAGCGGTCCGCCCGCATCGGCTTCTGTACGCGCAGAACTGGCATCGGAGCAACCATCAAGTGAGTCGAAAGTAATTGAAGCTGCCTTTGAGGCAAAAGGCACTTCCAAGGCGGCGTTCGTAGGTGAAGCAATTGCTCTCGATGAGACAGTGAATGTCACCGTTGATGGTGGCGAAGAATCAGCCGCCAGTGTCGCTGAAGCGACAAGCAATGGTCGAGAAGATTCGTTGGAATCGGTTCGTCAAATTGGTGGCCGAACGGAGTTCCGCGAAGAGGCTGCCGAGCATGAAAAATGCCTTCACACCAACGAGTATGCGAACGCGATCGCCAATTTGTTTTCCAAGACAGAAGACACAGAGAAGCTTTGCTTTGGTCTGTTCGGCCATTGGGGACGCGGCAAAACGTTCCTCATCAAAAACGTGGCCAAACTCTTAGAAGTGCGGGGCTACACCAAGATCGAATTCAGCGCTTGGAAGTACCGCACAAATCCTGAGACTTGGATCTACCTCTACGAAAGCGTCATCAAGGCAGCAAAGGCGCAAAACTTCCTTTTACCAATTCGAGTCAGTTTCGCGCGAATCGGCCCCTGGCCGGCAATCTTTGCTGTGTGGTTCTTTTGGTGCGCACTTCAGACCATCGGTCAGAAAATTGATGGTTATCTGAGGTGCTCGGCATTTCACGGACAGTGTGACTCACTATTTTTGGCACGCATGTTTAGTTCGAATTCGGTGGGGGTGAGATACTCAAGGGACGAGTGGC
>JAYVSP010000307.1:0-15110 GCA_043775215.1 Planctomyces sp.
CACGAGACGTCAAACGGAGAATGACATCTTGTCGAGCGCCCGCCCTCGCTGGCGCTTCGGGTTAGTGTGGGCTGCCAGGATTTGTGGGCACACCCCTACCAAACGCGATCGCTCTTGTGTTTGGTAAGTTGCGAGGGCGTTTGATAGCGTAATGACGTCACAGTTCATTCCATTCCAATTGCTTCGTCCGGTTGGGTGGGAATGGTCGGCCAGGAGTCTCCGATGCCACCAAGTCTTGATCTGCCGAATCCAGCTCGTCCATTCCATCAATCCCAGCGAGAACCATTAGCCGTCATTGGCATCGGCTGTCGTTTTCCCGGCGACATCAATTCGCCGACGGCTTATTGGGACGCTTTGCTCCGGGGCATCAACGCCATCCGCGACGTGCCAGCGGACCGTTGGAACCATGCCCGGTTTCACGACACCAACCCGGAGAAGGTCGGTTACATTCGCAACGCCCGGGGCGGCTTTATCGACGGCGTTGATCAGTTCGATGGCGAGTTCTTCGGTTATTTTCCCGCCGAGGCCCAGCGCATCGATCCGCAGCAGCGATTGCTTCTGGAGGTCACTCACGAAGCGATGGAAGATGCCGGTCTGCGGCGCGATCAGTTGGATGGCACACGTACCGCGGTCTTCGTCGGGTCGTTCATGTACGACTATCTCTGTATGCAGCAGTCCAGCGAGCACCGCGACGAAATCAATCCGTATGTCGCCATGGGAACGGACATCGCGGCGCTGGCGAACCGCATCTCTTACGACTTTAACCTGAAGGGGCCGAGCGTTTCGCTCGATACCGCGTGTTCCAGTTCTCTGGTGGCGGTGCATCTGGCCTGTCGCAGCGTGTGGGGCGGGGAAGCCGACATGGCCATTGCTGGCGGCGTGAACCTGATGCTGCGTCCGGAATCGTCGATCGTTTTGTCCAAAGGCGGCTTTCTGAATCCAGACCAATACTGCAAGGCTTTTGACGCTTCCGCCAACGGATATGTCCGCGGTGAAGGGGTGGGAGTGGTGATCCTCAAGCCGTTGAAAAGAGCGCTCGCCGACGGAGACGCGATCTACGCCTTGGTGCGTGGGACGGCGGTCAATCAAGACGGCTATCTGCCCGAAGGTTTCACAGTGCCCAATGTCATCTCGCAGATTGCCCTGCTGGAGGCAGTCTATGCCGAGGCCGGGGTCGATCCTTTAACCGTGAATTACATCGAAGCACACGGCACGGGCACGTCGGTCGGCGATCCGATCGAAAGCCTGGCACTCGGTGCCGTGCTGGGGCGGGATCGGGCCGAGGGGCAGCGTTGTTTGATCGGTTCGGTGAAGACAAACCTCGGTCATCTCGAAGGCGCGGCGGGGATTGCGGGATTCATCAAAGGAGCCCTGACGGCTCGGCATGGTCTCGTTCCACCGAACTTGCACTTCCATGAACCGAATCCCGAAATCGATTGGGAGAACCTCCGACTTGTGGTGCCCACCAGTGCCACGGCGCTCGAACGCAACGGCCATCCGTTGACAGTGGGTGTGAATTCGTTCGGCGCAGGAGGGACGAACGCTCATGTCGTGTTGCAAGAGCCGGGTGAATTGAGTGCTCGTGTGACGGCCGGGACGGAGACCCAACCGACTCTGGGTACGTTGTATTTGCTCAGCGCCGCCAATCGCGATTCTTTGAAAACGTTGGCATTGCGGCATGCGGACTTCCTGAACATCACCGAATATCGGCTGGAGGACGTGGCCTTCTCGGCCTTTGCTCGGCGCAGCCACTATGAGCATCTGCTGGCGATCGTCGCTCCGACTCGGAATGAAGTGGAAGACCGACTCCGTAAGTTTGCGGACGGCCAAGTGGACCCGGCGATTCTGACGACGACGATCCCTCGCAAGAAACGGCCGAAGCTGGCGTTCGTGTTCTCCGGCCAAGGGGGCCAGTGGGCTGGCATGGGCCTGCAGTTGATGCAGTGCGAATCAGTCTTTCGCAAATGGATGGAAACGATCGAACTGCTCTTTCTGCGACTCTCCGGTTGGTCTCTGTTGGCGGAACTTCGGAAGTCCGAATCGGAATCCAAGGTCAATGACACGGTCGTTGTTCAACCGGCCGTCATGGCGATCCAAATCGCTCTGGTCAAACTTTACGAGCACTATGGAATTCGACCCGCTGGGATCGTGGGTCACTCGATCGGCGAAGTGGCTGCGGCCTTTGCCTCCGGAGCGCTGTCGCTCAAGCAAGCGGTGCAGGTGATCTACCATCGTTCACAAGCCCAGAACCGAGCCTCCGGCAAAGGAGGTATGTTGGCGGTCGGACTTTCGCTGGACGAAGCCCGCAAGCTGATCGAAGGCCATAACGGCCGGGTTTCGATCGGAGCGGTGAACGGTCCTGAGATGCTCACATTGTCCGGCGACTCGAAACCTCTTGAGCAGATTGCGCATCTGCTGGAATCTCGTGGTGTCTTCAATCGTCCGGTGCGAGTTCAAGTGGCGTATCACAGCCATCACATGGAACCGATCAAAGGGATCATGCTCAAGGCTTTGGCGCAAGTGCGCGGCGAGAAAACAACGACGCCGTTGTATTCGACCGTCTCCGGCCGCCGCGAAGACGGCAAGCACCTCAACGCAGATTACTGGTATCAGAATGCGCGGCAGCCGGTTTTGTTTACGACCGCTCTGAACGCCATGTTGTCCGAGGGCTTCGACACGTTCGTGGAAATCGGTCCCCATCCCGTGTTGGTTGGCGGTGCTGAGGCACTGATCGAGAAGCGCGACACCAATGCCGTGATCGCTCCGTCAATGACCCGCAAAGAACCTGAAGCGGTTGTGTTTCTTCAGAGCCTGGCGCGACTGGCGACGCGCGGGCTGGAGCCGAACACGGCGTTGATGTTCGGTGCCGATCGTCATTACGTCCGGTTGCCGAAATATCCGTGGCACCATACTCGGCACTGGTTCGAAACGCCTGCGGCTGCGGAGATGCGCCGGGGACGCTTCGAGCACCCGTTCCTGAAATGTCAAACGCAACTCGTCACGGAAGACGGTTTGGCGGTTTGGGAGGCCACGCTGGACGTGCAGAAGTTCCCGTACCTCCGCGATCATCAAGTGGATGGCGAGTTCGTCTTTCCGGCGACCGGGCACCTGGAACTGGCTTGGGCGGTGGCCAGCGAACAGTTTCGTCACGAGTCATTCTTTTTAGAGAACCTGCATTTCGATTCACCCTTGATCCTCCCTGACAACAGCCGTCACCCGCTGGCGGTCCGCTTGGAGATCGTTTCCGGGGAAGGCGAATACCGCCTCTGCAGCCGAGCGGCTGACGCACCCACTGAGACGCCATGGTCAAAGCACTCTTCGGGGCGGATCAACACGGTCCATGACCGCTTTGAGCAATCGACCGCCACACTCGCCGATCTCCAAGAGCAATTTCGCGAGGCAGAACTCGAATCTGTCGAGCAGTTTTACGAGAACCTTCGCGAAGCCGGTTTGGCATATGGAGAAAAGTTCCGTTGTATTCACGAACTACGGAATCATGGCCAATCCTGGCTGGCGAAGTTGCAGTTGCCCGACGAACTGGTGCATGAATCGCAACGGAACCACATTCACCCGGCGCTGCTTGATGCCTGTATTCATCTCATCTTCGCCGATGCCCATCACCACGGCCACCCGGATCGACTTTACTTGCCCTTCCGCATCGATCGCGTGCGGTTCCATCGCCGGCCCACTCAGAATGTCTGGTCCCACGTTCGGATCACTCGAGACGACGAGCAGTTCCTCTGCTCAGACACTTTGATATTTGCCGAGACTGGTGAACTCGTCGCCGAAGTCCTTGGCATGGTTTGCAAACGACTGGTCGGAGCGGGCTCGCAACAGGCCGACACGTTGTATGACGGCTGTTACGAGTACCGGTGGATTTCGGCGGCGCGTGATGCCAGCCTCCACGGCCGCATCTTCGACTCCACACGCGCCGTTTTGATTGCCGACGAGTCCGGTCTTTCCGACGAGCTAGCAACACGGTTTGCGGCTGAGAACATTCAGCCACTGATTCTTCGAGTTGACGACCAAAGGACATTCGACGAACAACTGGCGGATGTGTCATTGGATCGCCGGACATTGATCGTGTTCGCGGCCGGCTTGTCTCGTAGCCCAACTCGTGAGAGTTCGGACCGAAGTCTCACGACTTCGGCGACGACGGATTCGGGCTGGAATGGCCTGGCCGATTGCCCTGCGGTTCCGTTGCTCTTGCAACTCGCTCAAACGTTGCTCAAGCGGGAGGGAGTGCCTCGTTTGTTCGTGGTCACCAACGGCGCAGCGGGTGTGCCTGGCGACCAGTCGCTGGATTTGAGTCAGGCGATTCTGCACGGCATGGCGCGCGTCATCAACAACGAATGCCCCAATGTTCCGCTGACGGTCATCGATCTCAGCGCTTCGGTTCCGTCGAGTGAAGTCGATTCTTTGTACCACGAGTTGTTGCACAGTCGCCGCGATCGCGACGAGTCGGAAATTGCCCTGCGCGGCGACGAACGCTATGTGCGGCAACTTGTTCCCGTGGATCGAGATTCCGCCGAACAGGCGGCGACGACCGATGAAGCGGGTGTCGGTGGTGCCTACCGAGCTGAAATGAGCGTTCCCGGCGTACTCGATCAAATCGTTTTCCGACGTCTTCCGCCCACCGATCCGGGAGACGACGAGGTGGAAATTGCCGTCGAAGCAGCAGCCTTGAATTTCAAAGACATCATGAATGGGATGGGATTCTTGCCCGAGACCGCTGTTGCTGGCGGCCTGACGGCTCACCGTCTCGGCCTGGAGGTCGCGGGCCGTGTCCTGCGCATCGGATCCAGCGTTCGGCATGTTCAGACCGGCGACGAAGTCATCGCTCGCGTGGCCGAAGGTTTTTGCGGCCGTGTGACTGCGTCTGCGCCGTGCGTGGTTCATCGACCGAAACGACTGACGCCACCGCAGGCCGCGGCGATTCCTCTCGCGTTCACCACGGCCTGGTATTCGTTATGTCATTTAGCACGGATGGCGCGCGGCGAGACTGTCTTGTTGCATTCGGCAGCCGGCGGGGTCGGTGGCGCGGCGATTCAGTTGGCGCAGCGGGCAGGCGCGACGGTGATCGCCACGGCGGGAACAAAAGAAAAGCGAGAATACTTGCGGCAAATGGGGGTCGAGCATGTCTTTGATTCGCGTTCCCTCGACTTCACCAATCACGTCCTGGAAGTCACGGGCGGGCGCGGCGTGGACATCGTGCTCAATTCCCTGACGGGAAGATTCATCGCACAAAGCTTGAAATGCCTCGCACCGTTCGGCCGATTCGTCGAACTCGGCAAGGCGGACATCTATCGCAACAGTAAATTGAGCCTGGAGCGGCTGGGTGAGAACATCTCCTACTTTGTCGTCGATGTCGATCGGCTCGCGGTGCAAAAGCCCGAATTGCACCAGCAGATGCTGACCGAGGTAATCGCGTTATTCGAGCGTGGTGAGTTGCAACCGCACGAAATCACCGAGTTTCCGATTTCCCAACTCGCCGAGGCGATGAAGTTCATGACGCGAGCGGCGTACCGCGGCAAGATTGTACTGAACATGCAGGACGATCGCGTCCACACGCTGCCGCCGCGAAACGCCACGTTCCGGCCCGATCGCACCTATTTGATTTCCGGCGGCGCCAGCGGCTTCGGGCTGGAG
Source organism: Planctomyces sp. (assembly GCA_043775215.1). Classification (GTDB taxonomy): domain Bacteria; phylum Planctomycetota; class Planctomycetia; order Planctomycetales; family Planctomycetaceae; genus SXKJ01. Next base: position 5,650 of record JAYVSP010000307.1, read on the forward strand.
GTTGCACGCTGGATGGCCGATCGCGGTGCGCGGCATCTGGTTTTACTCAGTCGCAGTGGCCCCAAAAGCGATACAGATCGAGAGGCCGTCGAATCAATGAAGGAACAGGGAGTCTGGATCCTTCTGGCTCAAGCGGATATCGCCGACTCGGACGAAGTCCGACGACTCGTGGAACGGATCCAGAGCGAGTTGCCTCCGCTCGCCGGAGTGATTCACGGTGCGGCCGTGATGGACGACGCTTCAATTCCTGCCATGACGATGGCCCGCTTCGAGCAAGTGTTCAACCCCAAGGCACAAGGCGCCTGGAACTTGCACGAAGGGACGCTGAATACTGGAGCCGACCTGGATTTTTTCCTATTGTTCTCTTCCGTCTCGTCAGTCTTCGGCCTACTTGGCCAGGTGAACTATGCCGCTGCGAATTACTTCCAGGATGCCTTGGCCGAATTCCGTCGGCAACAAGGCCTGCCTTCCACCTCCGTGAACCTCGGCATTCTGGGACAATATGCGGGGCTGTCCAGAACCTTGAACGCGAATCAGGACGTGATCGGCCTTGTCGAAAGTCAGGGCCTGCTGGTGATGCCACTGTCAGACATCCTGGCCAAATTGGAAGCCGCTCTGGTTCAGCAACCCGTCCAAAGAATGACGGGGCGATTCGATTGGTCGAAGTTCCGTTTGGCCTATCCGCACCTAGTTCGCGATGCGCGGTTCGTCGAACTCTTGAGCGACACGGCCCTGGCTCGGGGCAACCGCCCCAAGAGCTCCAACCTGCGCACGGCACTGGCCGAATTGGAGCCTGAGCAGCGGCGCGAACGTCTCGAACAAGAGTTGGCGGCCAAACTGGCACGCATTCTGGATGCTGCTCCGGAGAAGCTGGACGTGTCCGCGTCCATCGACGTCCTCGGTTTGGATTCGCTGATGCTGACCGACTTGCAGATTTGGATCGGACGCTTGCTCGATATCACCTTGCCGCTCATCAAGCTGCTCAAGGGACCGAGCATTACGACCCTGGCCACAGACCTGCTGGCCCAGTTGGACAGCAGCGACACTGACGACGCCGGGGCCAAGAAAGCCGGACCGAGTTCGGCAACATTCACGCTGGCGGACTTGGAAGGTGTGCAGGTCTTGAACCCGTGGCTGATTCGCGGGTCGGGCAAATCTAACGCACCCTGCCGGCTGATTTGTTTTCATTCGATGGGCGTCGGCGCGTCGCTGTTCACCAATTTCCTGCTCAATCCGCCGGACGGTTATGACATCTTTGCCGTGCAAACACCGGGACGCGAGAACCGCTTGACCGAGCCGGCGCTGGAGAGCGTTGACGAACTGGTAGATCAAATCGTGCCGCACTTGCTGCCGCTGTTTGATCGCCCAGTAGTCTTTTGGGGACACAGTTATGGCGGCATCGTGGCAGCGGAGGTCATTCGTCGCCTGCGTGAGCGACAGCAGCGAGTGCCGGTTCACATCGTGGTGACGGGCACCGTTGCCCCTCATCTGATCCACTTGTGGCAGAAGCGCGAAGTCATGCTCAAGGCCATGGTGGCCGACAATAGCCCAGAATACCTGATGTCGTTGTCCCGCTATGTGGACGATCCGGAACTCCTGAAAGCCATCATTCCGCTCATGCGGCGCGATTGGCTGCTGTTGAAGAACTATCGCTTCCAGCCGGTCTCGCCGCTGGATTGTCCGATTACAGCCTTCGCCGCCCGGCAAGACGATATGGTCTACACCGACGAGATTCGCGAATGGGCTCAACACACTCGGGGCGGTTTCGAGCTGATTGAGGTCGACGGCGACCATTGGTTCCTGAATCGCAACCGTGCCCTCATCACCACGACCTTTCATGGCATTGCCGCCAGGCATCAACAAAGCAAAGCCGATCACGCCGTAGAGTCAGCGGTTGCCGTGGCGAGACGTTAACTCTGCGCGCGGACGAGGCTGACACACTCGGACGTAACCCGAAGAGGTTGTGAGTTTTTGTAGGACGGGTCTCCAGGCCCGTTCAAAATCGGCTGAAATTCAGCTTGGACGGGGCTGGTGACCCATCCTACATCAAAAAACTCACAGCCTCGAAGCGTGAGCCAATCGCGCTCTGACACCCGGATTTCTGAGAGTTGAGACTGAAGTCTCACGACTTCAACTACTAGGAATATGCAAACGGTTCGATAGGATCAGTCGGTCATTCGAGGATCCGAAACCTGTCATCCGGCCGCTTCCAGGCCATCGCGAAATACTGCATGAGCATCGCCCCATCTTCACCTCTCGCCTCCGACGTCATTCGTGCCAAAGGCTCGTCGGATCGCCGAGTAATCGGCGACCGCTATCATGTGATCCGCGTCCTCAAGAATGGCGATGACGCGGAAACCCTGCTGGCCACCGATCTCACGCGCGATACGAAGGTGGTGATCAAGACTGCGGCGGCGGCGGCGTTCTCCGCCTCGGGGCGGATGCGGCTTGAGCACGAAGCCCACGTCCTTTCGCAAATCAAGAATGGGCTGTTCGCCCCCTTGCTCGATTCTGGTTCCGAGGGAGATCAAGTCTTCCTGGTCATGCCCTTCGTTCCGGGAATCACACTGCAATCGCGGTTGCAGCAAGGCCCGCTACCGGTAATGGACGCGATCACGTTGGGCCGTGCGCTCCTTACCTCGCTGAGTGCGGCGCATTCCCATCATGTGCTGCACCGGGATGTCAAACCGGCCAACATGATCGTGAATGAAGAACCTCCTCTGCGCGAGGCTACGCTCATCGACTTCGGTTTAGCACGAAGTACTAACCTGGATGCGAGTATTCGGAACCAATGGGTCGGGACCGCGCAATATTTGTCGCCCGAGGGTGCGGGTCTGCTCGACCAAGAAGTCACGGCATGTTCCGATTTGTACTCCGCGGGAATTGTGCTCTTTGAGTGCCTCGCAGGCCGGCCGCCGTTTCAGGGCAAGAGCGTCGGCGAAGTGTTGCGGCAGCATATGACGGTGCAAGTTCCCGAATTGCGGAGCTTGGGTCTGCCCGTGCCGCGGGTGTTGGATGAAGTCATCCAACGATTGCTGCGGAAAGATCCCCGCGACCGCTATCAAACGGCGGACGCCGTGGTGGCCGACCTGAAGGTGATCGCGGAGGCCCTGCAACAAGGAGAGTCCGAACCGGCACTCGTCGTCGGGTTGCACGATCGTCGTCAGACGCTCACCGAGCCTGCGTTTGTGGGTCGCGGACAGGAATTGGCGGTACTCAATTCTCAACTGAAACGGATTCAGGCGGGACAAGGCGGCGTCGTACTACTCGAAGCCGAATCAGGTGGCGGCAAGTCCCGCCTGCTTGCCGAATTCGCGCTGCGCGCGACACAACAAGGAGCTTGGATTTTACGCGGGCAGGGTCTGGATCAGACCGCTCAGCGCCCGTTTCAACTCCTGACGGGAGTGGCGGAAGGACTGATCGCGACCGCGCACGTGGAACCCGGAATCGAGAAAAAGATCCAGATCGGATTGGGGGACCACCTTGAGGCCGCATGTTCCGCACTCCCTGAGTTAGCCGAACTTTTCGGCGTCCAGGCGCAGAGTATGCTGGGGCCTGAGACCTTTGGAGAAGCACGCAGCGTGCAGGCATTGGCGACGCTATTGGATGCGCTGGGAGCAACGGGCCGGCCAGTCTTGGTGCTGCTGGATGACTGCCAATGGGCCGATCAGTTGACGCTCAAGGCTCTGAGCAACTGGCAGCGCCGCACGGCGAATCCCGAGCATCCGATCCTAGTGGTCGCCGCGTTTCGCTCAGAGGAGGTTTCGGCCAGCCATCCACTGCGAATGCTCGATTCGGTCGCTCATTTGTCGTTGCCTTCATTCCCAGCCGCCAACGTTCGCAAACTCGTTGAATCGATGGCCGGGCCGTTGCCGGACGAGGCCGTCAATGTGATCGAGCGATTGGCGGAGGGGAGTCCGTTCATGGCGGCGGCGGCACTGCGCGGACTGGTCGAGTCGGGCGCGTTGGTCGCGATAGCAACGGGATGGCGTGTGGAGCCGTTAGCGATGGCCGACGTGCAGTCCTCGCGACATGCCGCCGCGTTCCTGGTACGCCGTATCGAATTGTTGCCGGCGACAACCCTCGCGCTGCTGTCGGTAGGGGCGGTCTTGGGAAAAGAGTTTGACTTATTCACCGCCTCAAAAATGGCTCGTCAAACGTCTTCACAAGCCATCGCCGCGCTGCACGAGGCACAGCAGCGACACATGGTCTGGGCCAAAGCGACGGATGATCTCTGTGCCTTCGTTCATGACAAAATCCGCGAGACCTTGCTCGATCGACTGCCGGAGCACGAGCGTCTCGATTTGCATCTGCGCGCCGCACTCGATCTCGAAGTCGATGCTCCAGACCGCGTCTATGATTTGGCCTATCACTTCGACGCCGCCGGAAAAAGTCAACGGGCATTGCCCTTTGCTCTGGCGGCCGCCGACCAAGCCAGAACCCAGAACGCATTGGAGCTTGCCGAGGAACAGTATCGCATCGCGGAACGCGGCGTATCGGACACGGACGAAACCACTCGCTATCGCATCGCCGAAGGCTTAGGTGATGTGCTCATGTTGCTTGGTCGCTACCAAGCGGCCGCTCAAATGTTTCAAGCGGCAAGTCTCCTAGCCACAAACAATTTCACGCGTGCTCAGATCGAAGGCAAGCTCGGCGAACTCGCCTTCAAACAAGGCGACAACAGGACGGCGTCCGAGGCATTGGAACGGTCGCTGCGATTGCTGGGTCGAACAGTTCCATCCCATACCGCAGGTTTTTTACTGTTTCTTGTCCGGGAAGTGCTCGTGCAATCCTTGCACACGATGCTTCCGAAACTGTTTCTGGCTCGCCGCAGTCTGCAAGGCACCGAGAAGGAGATGCTGGCCATTGACCTGCATCTCCATTTGGTGCGTGCCTATTTCTTCGACCGCGGCGTCGTTCCGTGTTTGTGGACGCATCTGCGCAGTGTCAATTTGTCTGAAAGGTATTCGCCAACACGCCAACTCGGTCAGGCCTGGGCGAGCCATGCCCCCGTGATGTCCTTGCTTCCGTGGATCAGTCGCGGTGAAGCCTACGGGAAGAAGTCGCTCGAAATCGCCAAGCAACTGGGCGACGTTGGTGGACAGGGACAAGCACAGCATTACCTGGGAGTCGTGCTCTTCGTCGGAGCGCGGTTTGACGAGTGCATCAGCGCCTGTGGAGAGGCGGTCAGACTTCTCGAACGAACGGGAGATTTTTGGGAACGAAACATGGCCAGGTGGTCGAGTATCAACTCGGTCTACCGGAAGGGTGAACTCACCCGCGCGATCGCCGAGGTCAAACAGTTGTACGAAGTCAGCACAGAGATGGGGGACGACAAAGTATCGGGATTCAGTCTCGACGTCTGGTCGCGTGCTTCGGGCGGGCGATTGCCGGCCGACATTGTCCATGAAGCCCTGGGAAAAAAACGGAACGACGTCCAGGCCACCGCGCAGGTTCTGCTGGCGGAGGCGGTCCGTTTGGTGGGGCGGGACGAATTGGCCGAAGCGCTAAAGATCCTGACTCAAGCCCGCGAAGTGTGCCGCGAGGTCGGCATGATGAATGCCTGGGTGTTGCCTGTCTTGCCCTGGTTAGCAACTGTCCACCGCTTACAATGGCAACGCTCAACGGACTTAGTCCCACATCGCCGTCGCCAACTGCTGAAGAGCGCCCATCGGGCTGCACGGCAAGCTTTGTCCGTAGCCAGAAAGTTTCAGACCGACTTGCCCCACGCGCTTCGCGAAGTTGGACTCGTCGCTGCGATGCAAGGCTCGATCGGCAAGGCGCGCAAGCTTTTGGACGAAAGTCTGGCTGTGGCCGAGCGACAGGGGGCACGTTTTGAACACGCCCAAACCCTGTTGGCTCGGGGCCGCGTCGGCCTGGAAGTCGACTGGCCGGGTTCCGCGGATGATGTAGCGACTGCCCGTCGAGCCCTGCGATCGCTCGGAGCGGACTTCGCTCTCGACGAGAAAGAAGCCACGCAAACTGAACCCGACAAGACGGTGACGCTCTCACTGGTCGATCGTTTCGATACCGTGCTGGTCGCCGGTCGCCGCATTGCCTCCGAGTTGTCGCGCAAGACCATCTTCAAGGAAGTGCGCGAAGCGGCGTTCCGGCTCTTACGTGGGGAACGCTGTCTGCTGCTGCAACTTCAGGGTGACGATACCGCCGAAGACCTCACGATGGTTTCCGGTGAGATCGAAGCGGAATACAGCCGAGCGATGGCCGATCGCGCGCTTGCCACGGGCCAAGTGATCGTCTTTACCGAAGGTCAGAAGGAAGAGGATGGCGCTTTGCTCGCCGGTGTTCGCTCGGCACTGTGTGCGCCGGTGTTCGTGCGCGGCCGGCCGGCGGGCTGCTTTTACGTCGATCACCGTCACGTCAGCGGTTTGTTCGGCGAGGACGAACAACGCCTGGCCGAGTTCATCGCCACCATTGCTGGTGCCGCACTTGAAAACGCCGAAGGCTTCGCGGAACTGCGACGATTGAACGAGACCTTGGAGCAGCGCGTGGCCGAACGCACCGCCGCCGCCGAGGCGCGCGCGCGCGAACTCGCGGTTTCCAACGACGAGTTAGAATACACGGCCGCTGAGCTGCGACGATCTGAAGACGAACTGCGGCTGGCGAAGGATGCCGCGGAGAAAGCCAACCGGGCCAAGAGCGATTTCCTGGCCAACATGAGCCATGAAATCCGCACGCCCATGAATGGCATCATGGGCATGGCGGAGCTGGCTTTGCAGACCACGCTCACGCACCAGCAGCACGAGTATCTGAATATCGTCATGCAGTCGGCCGACGCGCTATTGCGACTGCTCAATGACATTCTTGACTTCTCCAAGGTGGAAGCCGGCAAGCTCGAATTGGAGACAATCGACTTTCCGTTGCGCGACAGTGTGGGCGATGCCTTGCACACCTTCGGACTGCGGGCGGCCGAAAAGGGCGTGGAATTAACCTACTTGGTTCCACCGGATGTGCCCGACATGCTCATCGGCGATCCCGGTCGACTCCGGCAAATCGTTATCAATCTGGTGGGCAATGCGCTCAAGTTCACCGACCGGGGCGAGATCGTCGTCGCGGTCACCGTCGAGACGCTCGACGAAACGCACGTCGAACTGCACTTCGTCGTCAGCGACACCGGCATCGGGATTCCTGTCGAGAAGCAGAAACAGATTTTTGAAGCGTTCAGCCAAGCCGACAGTTCGACGACGCGCCGGTATGGCGGCACTGGCTTGGGACTCACTATCTCGATGCAGTTGGTCAAACTCATGGGCGGGCAGCTCTGGGTCGAGAGCGAGGCTGGCCAGGGAAGTGCGTTTCATTTCACGGTTCGATTCGGCATCCCTCAAGACGCGCCGGCACACTCGTGGCTCAGACTCGAAGGCTTGGCGGGCCTGCCGGTACTCGTGGTCGATGACAATCGCACCAACCGGCGCATCCTGGAAGATGTGCTCACCAATTGGGGAATGCAGCCGACGCTGGCCGCCGATGGACCTGCCGCGCTGGCTCTCATGAATGACGCAGTGAGTCGCGGCATCCCGTTCCGCCTCGCGCTGTTGGACGTGATGATGCCCGATATGGATGGCTTCGAGGTTGCTGAGCAGATTCGGCAAGACGTGAGGCTGACGGATTGCGTTTTAGTCATGCTCTCATCGGCCGGCCTGACAGAGAATTCGGCTCGTTGCCAAGAGTTGCGTATCGCTCGATATCTCATCAAACCGGTCAAGCAGTCAGATTTGCGTGAAGCGATCCTGCGAGTTCTGGGCGTGCAGACAGAATCGAGCCGTCCGACCGAATTCACGACTGCTCAAGTTGCTGATTCTCGGCGATCGCGGCGCATCTTGCTGGCCGAGGATGGGGTGGTCAACCAGCAAGTCGCTCGCGAGTTGCTGGAGTCACGCGGGCATCAGGTCGTTGTCGTGAATAACGGCCGCGAAGCCGTCGAGGCAGTCGCACGCGATTCGTTTGATCTCGTACTGATGGATGTGCAGATGCCTGAAATGGACGGCTTCGAGGCAACCGCAGCCATTCGGCACAAGGAACAAACTACCGGGAACCACATGCACATCGTCGCCATGACGGCTCATGCCATGAAAGGGGACCGCGAGCGCTGCTTGAAGGCGGGAATGGATGCCTATTTGTCGAAGCCAATCCAGTCCAAAGCTCTCTACGAAACGGTCGAAGGCATCGCGTCCTCGGCACGAGTTGATCATGCCGTGCCGGTCGAAACTACTCAGGCCGAATCGCCGACGGAAGCCATCATGGACTGGACAGCGGCCGTGGACCGAGTCGGCGGGCGAGAGGATTTGCTCAAACAGATGGTGGGGCTGTTCTTCAAGGAAATGGACAAGCTGGTGCCGGCGCTTCACGAATCCATCGCTCAGCGGGACATGGCCAAAGTGCAGCGTTTGGCCCATTCCATCAAAGGCTCGGCGTCTTGCTTTGCCGCTCCGCCTGCCGTGACGGCGGCAGTACGCCTGGAATTCATGGGCCGGGACGGCGACCTGAACGGCGCGGACGAAGCCTACGCCCTGCTGGAACGCGAGATCGAACGACTTAAGCAAGCATTGTCGAGCATCGTGCCGAATGCTCTGCTTCCGATGATGCCACGAAACAGATAGAGTATTCGGTACGTGAGTGATGCACGCTGTGCTAGTGCCTCGTCAGGTCTTGATTCAGGGGTTGTGAGCGGCAAGACGCTAGCCGCCGGTCGTGCAGCATTACCGGCGGCTAGCGCCTTGCCGCTCACTCGCACGAACCCACGTTTGTAGAACTGACGAGGTTCTAGGCCGTCGCCACGTAAGTAATGATTCCCACATAATGGCAAATGCTTCCGGCGACGACCATCAGATGCCATAGGGCATGGAAGTAGCGGTATTTTTGGTCCAAAGCCAGAAAGATCGCGCCAATCGAATAAAAGGTGCCTCCTGCGACAACCCATAGCAACATGCCCAGCGGCGCGCGGTCATACAGCTCCCACAAAGCGATGGCCGGCAGCCAACCCATGATGCCATAGAGCCATTTTGCCGCGGCCGACAAGTTGCGCCGCCACAAGACCAGGGTGACTCCCGCCAATGCAAACAGCCACATTGCCCACAACAGCAGACGCCATCCGCCGCGGTTCAGATAGACTACGGCAAACGGCGTGAAGGAACCGGCAATCATCAGGAAGATGCAGGCTTGATCGAGCGTGCGAAACAGACGACGCAATTTCAAATCATGAAACGTGTGCGACAGGGTTGAGGCGGTATATAACAAAATCAACAGCAGGCAATACAAGTTGCAAGCAACGCAGATTCGTGGTTGTTGGCCAGGAATGACAGTCAACTCCATATACAATGCGGCCATGAGGCTGAGGAATAAGCCGAGCCCGTGCGTCAACAAGTTGGCCAACTCATCAACCGGCCGCAGTTCACTTGTCATGGCCTCCTCACTGAAATCGTGGGACATTTCTAAGCTTAGGACCG